>CAZSNV010000008.1:0-40876 GCA_964608035.1 uncultured Gemmatimonadaceae bacterium
GGTAACGGTCGCGACCCTGGTGCCGGTGGCCACCGTGAGCGTCTCTCCGTCGACGGTGAGTCTCATCGCTGGAGCAACGCAAACCGTTACCGCAACACCACGCGATGCCGGCGGGAATGCGTTAACGGGACGCGCCGTGACGTGGGGAAGCGCCAACGCGAACGTCGCCAGCGTGAATCAAAGCGGCGTTATTACGGCGGCTGGTGCCGGCACCACAACCGTGACGGCGACCAGTGAGGGGAAAAGTGGATCGACAACGGTAACCGTGACGCCGGGTCCGGTGGCCAGCGTGACGGTGGCTCCGTCGACGGCGAGTCTCGTCGTTGGAGGTACGCAGACCATTGTAGCAACGCCTCGCGATGGCGCTGGGAACGCGCTGACGGGGCGCGTCGTCACCTGGTCGAGTGCCAGTAGCAGTATCGCCACGGTGAACCAGAGCGGCCTCATAACGGCCGCCGGCGCCGGCAACACAACCGTGACCGCAACCAGCGAGGGGAAGACTGGAACAGTCACCGTAACTGTGGCGGCGCGACAGGTGACGACGATTTCCGTGGCGCCTGCGTCTGTCACCGTGAACGTGGCCTGGACGACGCCGTTGACCGCAACGGCGCGCGATCAGATTGGCAATGTGATGACCGGTGTGTCCTTCACCTGGACGACGAGCAGCTCCGCTATCGCCACGGTCAATTCCAGTGGAGTAGTAACGGGCGTTGCCGCCGGCAGCGCCACGATCACCGCGAGGTCGGGCACCGTCACGGGCACCGCGTCCGTCACCGTCCAGCTGGCGCCCGTGGATCGCATCGTCGTTACGCCTTCGAATCCGTCCGTCGATGAAGGGAAGACCGTTCAGCTCACGGCCACCCTGTACGATGCGCAGAACCATGTGCTGACGGGCCGAACGGTGACGTGGTCGAGCTCCCATCCGTCAAGGGTGTCAGTGTCCAGCACCGGCCTCGCCAAAGGCGAGAATGACGGCACGACGGCGACCATCACCGCGTCCAGCGGTGGAAAATCAGGGTCTACGACCGTGCGGGTCAGAGATTGACCATGAGTTCAGTAGTCAGAGTGACCCGTACGAATTCGCATAATCGCGGATAGCCGCGTTCACCACGTTCAGAGCATGCGCGCGGCCGTAGACCTGTTCGATCTTCACCACGTTCGGCCGCTCCGGGACGATTTTGTAGGTCGAGAAGTAGTGCTGCAGACGCTCGACCAGCACCGGAGGCAGATCGCCGATGTCGCGCGCCGTCCCATACACGTAGTCGTTGTCGAGCACCGCGATGATCTTGTCGTCGGCATCGCCATTGTCGACCATCTGCAGTCCGCCGACCACGCGCGCCTTGAGGATGATTTCGTTGCGCGTGATGGGGCGCTCGCTGAGCACGCAGATATCGAGCGGATCCCCGTCCCCGCGCACCGACGTTGGCGACAACCGCTGCACTTCCTGGTCGCAGTACGTCCGCGGAATGAAGCCATACAGCACCGGTGGTTGCGACGAAGTGCGTTGGGGTCGATCCACACGCAAATAGCCAGAGTGCTTGTCGACCTCGTACTTGATCAGGTCGAACGGCGTGATCTCGATGAACGCGTAGACCAACTCGGGAGGTTCGGGCCCGATGTCAAGCCCGTGCCAGGGATGCGGTCGAAACCGGCTGGGCGCTGGCTCAGGGGCGCGTTTCGGAGTATTCATGGCACGCGAATCTACACACGCCACGGTAGAGATCGATGGGGTGAGCGGACTCGACCCTGTTTTCGTCTCGCTCGAGCCTGATTACCCAAAGGCGGCTCATCTGGGTACATACGCGCTCAGCGCGCCTGAATCAGGGGTGAAACGGGAAAAACGACACCACGAAATCGAGGAACGATGATGTCAGGCACGGCACGCAGAACCAAACGAACCGCTGCACACAACATTGTTTTCGCGCGCGGCACGATCGCATTCGTCGCGCTGTTCGTCCTGGCAATTGGAGTTCCGCTGGCGGTTGCGTATGCCGCCGGTCTGCAATTGCCCCAGACGCCGCCGGGTGGCGACCTCTCGACTCCCGATGTCCAGTCGCAGTGGGAAGACGTCATTCCGGCGATCTGGAGACTTCCGCTTGCCGCCGCCATGGGAGCGATCCTCGCGTTTCGGCCGCGGCGACGCGGAACGCCACCGCGCCAGGCAGCCGTGGTGCAGACGCAAATCATCCTGGCGATTGTAGGCTCGGTAGTGATGATGGTGGTCGGGTCGAGCGTAGCGCGCGCCTTCGGTATCGTCGGCGCGGCGAGTCTCGTGCGCTATCGCGCGAGGATTGACGACCCCAAGGACGCGGGCATCATGCTGTCCACCCTGGGCATCGGACTGGCGTCAGGCGTCGGGCTCTATTTCCTGGCGATCTTCACCACCATGTTCACGGCCCTCGTGGTCGGAGTCCTCGAATCGTTCGAGCCGGAGGGGTTCAAGTTGTTCCAACTGAAGATCAAGGCGACCGACGCACCCAAGCTCCGACCGCAGGTGGAGACGCTCCTGCGGCGCAACCGGATCAAGTACGAATTGCGCAGCGCCGCCGATGACGAGATCGTTTACGAGGCCAGAGTCCCCGTGCAAAAGAAAACCGACGGCATCACCGAGGCCATTCACGCCATCGATGCCGCAAATGAGGTCGAGTGGGACGAGAAGAAGCCGAAGTAGCGACTTCACCAGGACCATCAATGCCGCTCATCGTTCAGCCGGAAGACGGCGTGACGCCTCTCGTCAAGGGAATCCGGGGGGCCAAGAAGACGCTCGACATGCCGATCTTCCGCCTCGACCACATCGAGATCGACAAGGCCATTGCGTCCGCCGTCAAACGCGGCGTCATCGTTCGCACCCTGATCGCCCACACGAACACCGGCGGAGAGAAGGGGCTGCGCAGGCTCGAACAGCGATTGCTCCGGACGGGAGCGACGGTGTCACGCACGGCCGATGACCTCGTGCGCTACCACAACAAGTACATGATCGTGGACGATCGCACGCTCTACGTCCTGGGCTTCAACTACACGCATCTCGATATCGACCGGAGTCGCAGTTTCGGCTACGTGACGACGCACCGGCGCCTTGTGCAGGAAGCGATCAAACTGTTCGAAGCCGATTCCAACCGGCAGCCCTGCGCGGCTGGACTCAAGACTCTTGTGGTGAGCCCCGAGAATGCCCGCGCGGAGCTCGCCGCATTCCTTCGAGGCACCAAGAAACAACTGCTGATCTACGACGTGAGGATCACCGACAACGCCATGATCCGGATTCTCAAGGAGCGGGCCAAAGCCGGAGTGGACATCAGGATGCTCGGCAAGCTCCAGAAGAAAGACGTGGGTGTGAAAGTGGAGAAGTTCCCGGGGAAACTGCACGCGCGAGCCATGATTCAGGATGGCCGCAAGGCGTTCATCGGAAGCCAGAGCCTTCGCCGTCTGGAGCTGGATGAACGCCGTGAGGTCGGCGTGATCATCACCGAGCCGCGGGTGGTGAAAAAGCTAGCTTCGGTTTTTGAAGCCGACTGGGCCCTCACCGATACCGGAAAGAGAGAGGCGGAGAAAGCGGAGAGAGCCGAGAAGGGCACGAAGCCGGGCAAGAAGTGAGCGCCGTGAGGCGTCGATCGCCGCCGTGCGCAGACCCCACGCCAGACACCGTCCGGATTAGGCCGCAAGGATAATGGAGCACCAAGGCGCCGACTGCTTATTTCCGATCAGTTGCGGTGACCGCGACTGTTCAACCAGCGTCGAGGGTGACTATGAGCAAGTTGCTGCGAGGTCTCGCCGCCGGTTACGGCGCCAAGAAGCTTGGTGGTGGTTGCTTCTCCACCGTCCTCGTCTTTGTGCTGCTCTGGTGGCTGCTCGGCTACTGCGGCGTCTTCCAGTGATCGACACCGGCCAGGCGACTCACCGCCGCCTCCAGCCGGGCGCCTAACACGGGTGCGACGGAACGACTGAAGCTCGCGGTAAGGTGATTGTCGTCCGTGAACACGATGATGCCGTTTCGTGTCACCTGGCAACGCTCCGACGCGCAGATCTGGTCGTTCATGTCGACGAACGACACACCCAGTCCGCGCGCCGCGTCGTTCTGGGCATCGACAGCCGCCCGCACGAACGACCGCGCGCGTTCATAGGCGCACTCGCGCGCGCCAGGAAGGTCCGCCGCCTGACGCGACAGGCACGCCGGCACGTCGAACCAGGTGCGTGGCGTACCGCGCATGGCCACCACGGGAATTCCTGCCTCCGCGATTCGCGAGTACGTGCGGCGTAGTCCGCGCCGCCACATGTCGGGCGTCACCTGCCAGTCGGACCCGTTACCGCGCGCCGGCAGATAGTGGTCCCAGCTCGACAGGATCGCCGCGGCCGGACGCATGGCGATGATCCTCTGGACCATCGCTTCGCGGTACCGCGTGCACTCATGATAGAACCGCTTCAGCCGCGGCTGCATGAGCTCCGGCATTTCCGCCACCGGGCATCCGCCCTTCACCATCGCCACGACCTTCACGCCGTGCTCCCGTCCGTACCGGTCCAGCGCGCCTAACCAGTGTTCGGCATGCGAATCGCCGAACAGCGCGATCGTCGTCGACGATTGCGTGTCACCGAACTCGCACGCCCCCTTTGCGTCCTCGACGGTCGACGCCCAACAGTCGTGATCCTTCCGGTCGAACCGCGCCTGCGCGAACATCCGCTGATCGGGCATGGCCACCCTGCGCTCGGCGACGATCATGGCGCCATGGCCGAGCAGGGCTACGACCACGCTGGCAGCAAGAGCGCCCGGCAGGACCCACTGCGAGGGAACCCGCGACAGCGCCGTGCCGTTGCGCACGGGCTGCTCGATGAACCGGTGCGTGAGCCACGCCAGGACGAGCGCGACGCCCGACCAGGCGAGCTTCCCCGTGACGCCAATGCCGGGATTGAGGACCGCGGCGACGCCGACCATCGGCCAGTGCCACAGGTACCAGGTGTACGACATCCGCCCCAGCCATGGCAGCGGCTGGATCGAGAGGGCGCGGCTCACCGCGCTTTGTGGTGCGCGATCGCCGCCGACCAATAGAAGGCCGGCGCCGACGGCCGGCAGCACCGCTGCGAACCCCGGATACGGAGTGGCGCGATCGTAGCTGAGGGCGGCGCCTACGATCATGACGAGTCCAACGCCCTGGAGCACTGTCGACGCCTGCGTGCGCGTGTCGGTGCGACCGTTGAGCAGCAATGCCAACGCGCCGCCAAGCGCAAACTCCCAGATCCGCGCCGGCATGCCGAAAAACGCCCAGGGCTGGGCGACGCGCGTCAGCCACACCGATGCGATGAACGAGAGGGCGCCCGCGACAACGATCGTCACAAAGAGCCGCTTTCGCGCGCGCTGGCGCTGCGCCTCGTCCTGCATGTCCGATCCGACGGCGAGACCGAACAGACCGAGGGTCAGGAAGAGAAACGGCCAGACGACGTAGAACTGCTGCTCGACGGCGAGCGACCACGTGTGGAGGAGCGGGTTATCTCCCGTCGAGAAATAATCGACAGCCCCTCGCGCAAAGGCCACGTTGCCGGCGGAGAGCCCGACCCAGCGCGCGACGTCGGCAATCGGGGCGCGGTCGATGGGCGCATACAACCAGAAGACCGCGCCTAACGTGACCAGCAGCGCGATGAGCAGCGCCGGAAGGAGGCGGAGGGCTCGCCTGGCATAAAACGCGTTGACGTCGACGCCCCCGGTTTCCGAGAGCTCCCGCGCCAGTATCGCGGTGATGAAGAACCCCGACAGGACAAAGAAGACGTCCACGCCGACGAACCCGCCGCGAAGCGCGGGGACACCGGCGTGGAACGCCACGACCAGCAGGATGGCTATCCCGCGGAGGCCTTCAATGTCTGGTCTGAATGCGGGGCGTTCAGGGGGCACGGCACCTATACGGGAGTCGCGTGCTTGAAGTTACGGCCCCGGGCCCCGGGCCGGACCGCCCTCGAACCCCGGGGCTTCAGAGTCCTCCCGCCGCGTCAGCCAGAAGTCCTGCCAGTCGTGGTGCGTACCGGCGGGGAAGCACTCCAGCTCCTGCAGACCTGCCAGGAATACCCGTCGCACGTATTGCGGCGGGTGCCAGGAGAAGAAATCCCTCCGGCCCGCGACGTCCCAGCCCCGGTAGATCGGCTCGCCGCGGAGGTACGCTGCCTGCTCGTTAGGTTGATATCGGGTCCTGAACGGCCATCCACCGGTCGTGAACAGGATCAGCCCTCCCGGGCGGACCACGCGGGTCAGCTCCGCGATCCAGGCACGGCACAGGTCATCGGGGAGATGCGTCAACACCGAAACCGCGTACGCGATGTCCACCGAGCCGTCGTGCAGTGCAAGCGGCGGCGCGAGGTCGTTCGCCGAGAAAACGATGTCCGGATACGCCCCGCGGCACCATTGCACACTGGCATGGTTGTAATCGGTTCCATACAGCGAAACCGTACCAGGTGCATACAACCCGCGCAGGTGTCGAAGAGTGCGGCCGGAACCACACCCCCATTCCAGGACGCGGACCGGTCTGGCTCCGTTCGGTTCGAGATGTTTCGTGAAGCGGTCAAAAAGGAATCGCGCGGTTTCCGTTCCTGTGTCCCAGTACCGCTGGTAGCTGGCACTGGCATGCGCGTCCACGATGATGTCGAGCGGAGGCATCGGCTCGGCGGGATACCTCGCCACAAACCGCGCATTGCTCCGGGCGCTCATCAGCTTCAGTCGGGTCGCCTTGACGTTCTTCACGAATTCGCGCGCCGCGGGACTTCGCACTCCAAGCCATCCAATCGTCGATCGCACCGCGTTCAGCAGGGAGCGCGGCGAGAGTCTCTTCTGCTCCGCCGACCGCTGGCTCGAGTGCGCGCTGTGCCTCTCCACACGTCGATCAGCGCGCGGCCGCAGATCGCCGCAGCATCCAGCTGTACAGCCACACAATGGTACCGACAAAGCCGATCAACCCGAGCCATGGCGCGAGCGCGAAGTCGGCGGGCACGAGGCCAATCGGCGCATCGTTCGCCAGGGCGACGATGAGGCCGGCGTTGATCACGCCCCACAAGCTTTCGCCAACGATGAGGCCGGAGGCCACCAGGGTGCCTAACCGTTCGGCGCGGGCAGGGTTCGGCATGGAACGAGCGCGACGGTCGTACCAGTGCGAGATGACCGCGCCCACGACGACGGCGAACGTGGCGGACATCGGGAGGTAGATCCCGATCCCGACCGCCAGCGGCGGAATGCGCACCAGTTTCATCGCGCCCATCGTCGTGTCGAGCAGGATGAGCCCGACGCCGACGAGCATGCCGATACCGATCATCTTCCATTCGAGGTTGCCCCCGATCACGCCCTGCGCCAGGGCGGAGATGAGCGTCGCCTGTGGCGCCGGCAGCGGATTCGGCGCCAGCACGCCAACATTCGCGGCGCCCGCGAAACCGTAGGCCTTGGCAAGCAGGTTGAGCACAACCGGAATCACCGCGGCGCCGGCCCCAACACCGACGATGAGCGCGATCTGCTGGCGCATAGGCGACGCGCCCACCAACTGGCCGGTCTTCAGGTCCTGCAGGTTGTCGTTCGAGATCGTGGCGCAGGCGAAGACGATCGCGGTCACGAAGAGCGCGAACGCGACCAGCGGCGCGCGGGTCACCTCCGTCGGGGGCACGGCGACGATGAGCGTCGAGGCGCAGATCACGATCGAAAGGATACCCACGCCGGAGATCGGGCTGTTCGACGCCCCGATGAGTCCCGCCATGTACCCGCAGATGCCGGCGATGAGGAAGCCGACAACCAGCACGAACGGCACGGCGATCAGCGTCAGGGTCACGGCGTTAGGCGCGAGGACCGTCGAGCGCGCGAACGTGAACGCGAGCCACCCAGCGATGGCAAGGCACACGATGGTCAGGACGATGATCGAAGTCGGCGACATGTCGCGATCGGTGTCATCCCGGGTGGCAACAGACCGTGACGCAGCCAGCGTGCTCACCAGGCCGCCGATGACCGGCTTCGAGAGGCGAGCCAGCGTGTAGATGGCGGCGACCGCGATCGCCCCGGCGCCGATGAACCGCACCTGCGTGCGCCAGATCGCCGTCGTGTGCGCCGCGAGCGACACGCCATCGGCAGCGGCCTGCATCGACGTCAGGATCGGCACCGCGATGGCCCAGGCGATAATGAGACCGGTGAGCATCGCCATCCCGACCGACAATCCGACCAGATGCCCCGCACCGAGGAGCGCGAGCGACCAGGCCACGTTGTATCCGCTCGAGGCCAGCGTCCCGAGCCGGAAGAAGCCGGTCACGTCCGCCGCGGCAATGCGTGTCGCGGTCAGGATGGCGAGTCCCGCCGATGCGACCGACCCGAGCATGATCGCGATGAGCCCTTCCCTCGATTCGCCCGTTCCGTCCTTCGTTTCCCCGCGCGTGCCGGAACCGACCTTCAGCACTTCGGCGGCCGCGACGCCCTCGGGATACGGCAGATCAGAATTCGTGACGAGCGCGCGCCGCAGCGGGATCGTGAACAGCACACCCAGTACGCCACCGCTCACGCAGATCAGGAACGACTGCCAGAAGGGAAACCCTGTCCACCAGCCGACGATCACGAGGCCGGGGAGCACGAAAATAATGGCCGACAGCGTGCCGGCCGCCGAGGCGACGGTCTGCACGATGTTGTTCTCGAGGATCGACGAATCCTTCACGGCGCTCAGGATCGCCATCGAGATCACCGCCGCGGGGATCGACGACGCGAACGTGAGCCCGACCTTGAGGCCGAGGTAGACGTTGGCGGCGGTGAAGACGGTGGTGATGAGCGCACCGAGTATCAGGCCGCGAATCGTGAGTTCTTTGGGTTGCATGGGGCCCAATCATACGGCCACCGACCGTTACCTGACGAGAGCTATATCGGTTCAGGATCGCCGGTCGGCGCAGCCACGATGAGCCGTTCCTGAAATCCGGACGGTCGCCGCGTAGGGGTAGACGCGGTCGGACATCCCGTCGCTGCACTGTTCTCGCCAGATGCGCACGTCTATTGACGCAGGTTCTGTCCCTGCGACCCAGACGACGGTGTCGCCGGCGGCGCCGGGGACGAGCGGCGGAAAGCGAATGCCGCTCGTATCATCGGGCGTGATGAAGCGCAGGCCCGTACTGTCGATGTCGAGTGCCCAGAATGGTTCTGTCCCGAGGGCGCGCAGCGGCAGAGCTATTGCCGGCCCGCGTTGTGAATCCACGGGGGCCGCGATGGTGGAGTCGGCAGGCCGGGGCCGACCCCGGTCACCGCAGGCCACGATAAATATCGCCAGAGCAGCCCACGTTAGGCTTCTCATCGCTCGTGAAGGAAGGCTCCTATCGGTTCCGGCCCGGTTTGGCTCGAACAAAGTTGATGTCCACGGTTCCGCCGGGGTTGAAGCTCCTGACTCTGAGCTCATCGTCGCTCGCCTGCCGGATTTCAGTCTTGTACGCGAGGCCTTCCTCCACGAGGGTCAGCGCTCCAGGCGCATAACTCCAGGTACCCACCAGCGGCGTGGCGTTCGCCGATGCAATCAGCAGCGTTCCATCGGAAAGGAACGTGTAGAGCATCCCCGGGGCGACCGCTGTTGAACTGGCGACCTGCCAGACGTGGTTGACGATACGCGCGGAGTCGCCGCTCGGCACAACAGCGCTGTCGGTTGCTGCTTGCTCGCCTTCTCCGCTCGCGCGTTCACGCGTGCAGCCGCTGAACAATGAGCCGGCAGTCAGGATGACGACACACGGAATCGTCCGCATCGGGTCCCGCTACTTCGTGACGATATCGGTCCGCATCGGACCCAGGATCCCCAGCAGGTCGTCCTTTTCCTTTTGCTGAACGCCCACAGCGTCGAGCGCCTTTACGAGGTCCTCGACCAAGGCGTCGAAGTCCGCGTTGGCCAACCCCATGGTCGCGTGCGCCGTTCGCATGTCCTGCCCGGTATACGTGCAGGGGCCACCGGTTCCCTGGCAGATCTGATCGACGAGCTTCTGCTTGAACTGCCGCATGGCCGCAGTGTCCGACGCGACGCGCGTGAAGAACTTGTTGATGCGGGCATCGGCAGCCACGTTGGCCACGAATCCGTCGACTACCGTTGCGATCGCGGTCGTTCCGCCGAGGCGATCGTAGAGACTCTGGGTCGTCACCGCGGAGCCGCTGGAGTCGGTCGGGGGTTGGTCGTCACGTGCGGCACACGCCGAGGTGACGACGAGAGCCAGGAGGGCGATGAGGCGGGTCGCAGTTCTGGGCATAGGTCAGGCGTTGAGGGAACTGGGGAATCCGACTGAAGCCTAACAGTCCCGGGCGATGCGCGTTAGAGGAGCACTGAGGAGATGGTTGCCGTCATCGCTGAGTCCCTCAGGCGCTGACCAGTGGCATGCCACCGTGCGTTTGAAGCCTGCGCCTAAGGCACGGCTTGCCGGATCAGCGAGCGGAACTAGTGTTGAGGCATGATGAGAACCGCCGGCGCACTCCTGATCGCGATCGTCGCGAAACCCTGCGTTTCGCAGACTCCACCTGCGAACGGCGACCCCGCCGCTTTCGCCCAGCGTCTCGAACGGTCGCTACGGCGACTGGTGCGCGTTACCGGTCAGCCGGACAGCACCTTCGAGCTTGCAGATCGCATGCGGTATTGGCACGTGCCGGGTGCCAGCATCGCCATCGTCGACAACTTCCGCATCGTTTACGCGAGAGGACTCGGTGTCACGGAGTTCGGCAGCTCGACTGCAGTCGATACCACGACGCTGTTCCTGGCCGGCTCCATCAGCAAGCCGGTGTCCGCTACTGGATTGCTGCGGCTCGTCGAACAGGGCAAACTCTCGCTCGACGAGGATGTGAACGCGCGCCTGACGTCGTGGCGACTTCCCGACAGCCGGTTCACCGAACGGGAAAAGGTGACGCTCCGGCGACTTCTCACGCATTCGGCCGGCCTCACCGTCTGGGGGTTTCCGGGATACTCGCCAGGCCGGCCTGTTCCGACCGTTCCGCAGCTGCTCGATGGTGTTCCTCCCGCCAACACGGCCGCCGTGCGCAACGACACCGTGCCTGGCGAGCGATGGCTGTATTCCGGCGGAGGCATAACGATTGCACAACTCGTCGCGACCGATGTCACCCGGGAGCCATTCCCGGTGCTGATGAAGCGTCTTGTGTTTGAACCGGCCGGGATGACGAGAAGCACGTTCGAGAACCCGTTGCCCGCCAGTCGCCAGCGCGAGGCCGCCAGCGGACATGAACGCATCGACACCCCCGTGCCTGGCCGGTTCCACACCTATCCGGAGATGGCCGCCGCCGGTTTGTGGACCACGGCCCCCGAACTGGCCCGCTGGGCGCTTGCCGTTACCAAAGCCTACAACGGCCAGCCTAACGGCATCCTGTCGCCGGACATGGCGCGCCAGATGGTGTTCAAGCATCAACCAACAGGCGCGCGCGGGGGGAACGGCTTCTGGGGATTGGGCGTGAGCGTTGCCGGAGAAGCGGACTCGATTGCATTCAACCACGGCGGTCGCGACGAAGGCTTCGTCGCCGACGTCATCATGTGGCCAAGGCTTGGCCGAGGACTTTTCATTCTCACCAATGGCGTGAGTGGCGCGCTGTTGAGTGAAATCCGGATGGCGTACGCCGCACTCTACGGGCGCGGCGCCCCCACGCGGCCCGAACGGCCACCGGTCCAGGTCGACACGGCGTCCCTGCGCGCATTCACCGGTCGCTACGAGTCGGCCGGCTTCCCCGACACGCTCCGTTTCGACGTCAGCGTGGTTCGCGGCGTGCTCCAGGTTTATGGCCACGCCGGAAAACGTTCGTTTGCCCTGGTGCCCGCCGCGCCGGAGACTTTCTTCGATGCGAACAACAACCTGACCATGGTCTTCGAGCGCGACAGTGCGGCAGGCCGGCCGGCACGGGCCCTGCGGGTGGGCGCAGGACCTAACGCGAGACGGGCGGTGAGAGTGCCTTAGGAGCCCACGTTACGTCCCGGCCATCACGCTGGCGGCGACGTGCCGGGACGACGCGCGGCGCGCTGATCCACTGATTGCACCCAGGCAGAGCAAGGAACTCCGGGCGCCGCGGCGGCGAGTGGATTGCCGGCCCGCGCACGGTGCTGGACTCTGGCCCGTTGGGTGCGGGCCTGGCGACCCTGGATTTGTCACGATTCGCAGGCTCCGCCGATGTCTTTAGTGGCCCCCGTTCGTCCAGAATCGCGCTCGCCAGCACTCGTCCTCAGCCATGCGACGGGATTGCGGCGCGCTCAACCCGGAACAGGTCACTATGCGTCGTGCTCGCCGCGGTCCGCGCTTCCTCGCTGCCATCGGTGCAGGGTTGCCTCTCGCGTTAGGCTGCGGCGGCGGTGGCGATGACGGTGGGCCGACACAGCCGCCGTCCGCGACGCTGCTCGCCTTCACCACCCAACTCTCCACTACCGTTGCCGGCTCGCCGCTCGGACCGATCATCGTCACGGCCCGCAATGCACAAGGCGGCACAGCGACCGGATTCATAGGAACCGTGACCGTGGCCCTTGGAGCGAATCCGGGGAGCGGCACGCTCTCCGGCGCGACCAGCGCGGCGGCCCTGGCCGGCGTCGCGACATTCGCTAACCTGGCAATCGACCGGGCGGGAATCGGATACACGCTCACCGCCTCGGCGAGTGGCCTGGCCGGCGCGACGAGCGCAGCCTTCGATATCGGTCCCGCCGCGGCCAACCGATTGGTCTTCACCGCGCAACCTACGTCCGCGGCCGCAGGCGCGTCGATCGCGCCCGCCGTGCAGGTCACCGCGCGCGATGCCTTCGGAAACACGACGTCATCGTTCACCGGAAACGTGACCATCGCAATCGCCAACAATCCGGGGGCCGCCGCTCTTTCAGGCACGACAACCAGCGCCGCGGTTTCTGGCGTCGCCGCATTCTCGAACCTGAGGCTCGACAAGGCGGGAACGGGTTACACGCTGACCGCGACGGCCAGCGGACTCACCGCGGGCACGAGTGCGGCCTTCGACATCACCGCGCCGGCCGGGCTCACGTTCGCCACGATCGCCGCCGGAACTTCGCACACTTGCGCCGCTACGCCGAGCAACGTGGCGTATTGTTGGGGTGGAAACTCGCAGGGCCAGGTGGGCGATGGCACGACCACGACGCCGAGGATGACGCCGGTGCTGGTTGCAGGGTCCCTCAACCTGTCGGCGTTCAGCTCCGCGTTCTTCTTTACCTGCGCCGTCACCACCGCACGCGTTCCGTATTGCTGGGGGAATAACGGCAACAGCCAGCTGGGCGACGGAACGGCCACCCGGCGCACCAGCCCAGCCCAGGTCTCGGGCGGGCTCACCTTCGCGATCATCACTGCCGGCGACTTTCACAGCTGCGGCCTAACAACGACCGGAGCGGCACACTGCTGGGGCAGTAACTCCACCGGCCAGATCGGCGACGCCACCTTGTCACCGCGCATGGTGCCGGCAGCAGTCGCCGGCGGCTTCGCCTTCGCCTCGCTCGACGCCGGTGGCTCACACAGCTGTGCCACGACCGCGGCGCGAGTCGCCTATTGCTGGGGCAGCAATTCGTCGGGCCAGGTCGGCGACGGCACCAACGCGCAACGCACCAGTCCCGCGCTCGTCTCCGGTTCGCTCGCCTTGGCGACCGTCAGCGCGGGAGGGGGTCATAGCTGCGGCATCACCGCCACCGGGACTGCCTACTGCTGGGGAGCGAACAGTCAAGGTCAACTCGGCGACGGCACCACCAGTGCGCGAACGGCGCCCGTGCCCGTGAGTGGCGGGCATTCGTTTACCAGCATCAGCGCGGGATTCGAGCACACGTGCGGCATCACGACAGGCGGCGTGGTGCGCTGCTGGGGGAGCAATTTCAGTGGCCGGCTGGGCGACGGCACGACCATTGAGAGAACCAGTCCCGTGATTGTTTCGGGGGGATTGGTTTTCGCGCTCGTCAGCGCGGGCGACGAGCACACCTGCGGCGTGGCGACGACGAGCGCCGCGTATTGCTGGGGGAGCAACGCCGACGGCCGGTTGGGCGACGGGACGCAAACGAACCGTTCTGTTCCCACGCGGGTCGTCCCCTGACCGCGCGAGTTCCGCCTAACGCTTAGCGCCGGCTCCGGGCTCGCCCGTCACCCGCGCCAGTTTCTCGCGCACAGCCGCCACCTGCTTTCCGATCTGCGGATCCGGGTCCTTGAACACATCGATGTGCCGTCGGTAATACTCGGCCGCCTTGGCCCGGTCGCCGCGGGCCTCGTACAACTCTCCCAGCATCAGCAGGGCCTGCGCGTACCACCCTGGTTCGTAGATGTAGCCACCGTACGCCGACGACGTCGCCAGCGCGCGCTCGAACAGCACGATCGCCGAATCCGCCTGCCCGCGCCGGGCCATGATCGCCGCGGCTTCAGGCAATCCTCGATTGTACAGCGTCAGTGCCGCGGCTGGCGGCGAGGCGTGCCAGGCCAGGAAAGCGGACACGGCTCGCTCCCACTGACCTTCGGCCGCCGCTATGGCGCCCACGGCGAAGGCGGAATCGGCGCGGAATCCCGGATCTGTTGGACCGGTCCGTCGGCGCCACTCGTCGAGCAGACTGCTCGCGTCCCGGACACGACCAATATCAGCCAGCAGGGCGATGGTCCTCGCATAACGATCCGGATCCCGCCCGTCAGGCGCTGTGCGGAGGAACGCCTCGTACCCAAGCCGCGCACGGGAAGTGTCGCCCGTAATGCGGAACTCGGACATCTGCGTCATCGGATTCTGGTACACCATGTCGTGGCGCGACTGGCAACCCTTCCAGGCCCGGATGCGGCCACGCTGCAAGTCCAGCAAGCACCGATGGACATCGGCGTCCGGGAGCTTTGCTCCCTCTTCACCATCGAGGTATGTCTCCAGCGCATCGTAGTCGCGACGGCCCCACGCGATGCTGACGGCGACGAAATAGCGGTAGGGGTTCTCCGGCAGGTTTGTCTTCAACAGCGCGAGCGTGCTGTCCGCAGCCTCGAACTCGTGCCGGGCAATCTGTATCTCGCCCAGGTTCCAGTAGGGGATGGCAGCTTGCGGTTGCGACACTACGGCGCGTCGAGCCATTACCTCAGCCTCGGCGAGCCGGCCCGACGCCATCAGCATACCGGCATAGTTGGTCTCGTCGCGACCAAGTTCGGCCAGTCGCATCCAGGCCGCTTCTTCCGCCACGGCATCACCGACGATCGAGTGATAACTGGCTTCGATGCGCAGGCGCTCGACCTCCGGCAGTCGGTCGCGCCACCGGTACGCCTGCCGGGCGGCCGCGGTCGCGTTGCTCACCTCGTTCAGGTTCGTGTACGCCGCGGTCAACGCCCTGTAGGCCCCGGCGAACGTGGAATCGAACGCTAACGCCTCCCTGGCCATCACCACGGCCTGGGCGAACTTCGCCTCGTTATGCAGCCGTGAAGCAGCGGTTAACGCTCTCAGCGCCGGCAGCGAAGCCGTCGTGACCTGGGCGAGCGGCGGGGCGCTCATGACCGATCGCAATGACTCGCCGATCCCGCGCCTGAGTTCCCGCCCAACTTCTTCCACCGCGCCAATCAGTTCGTTCTCGCTACCCGCCGTCGCCCTCGCGGTGAGTGCCTCGGCCCCGCCCGCGGTGGCGACAACGCGGGCGGTGATCTGGTAGCCACCTCCGAGCCTGGCGATCTCGCCGACCACGAACGCCTTCGCCCCTTCCCGCTCGGCCAACTCCTGCACTCTTGGTTCGGGCAGCGCGGTTCCGTGCTCGAGTCCCATGCGGCCGAGGCCTGCCCACATCGCCGCCTGGCTCATCACTCGCACCGCGCGCGATTGCTGCAGCTCCACCCGGATCGCGTCAGTGACCGTGGCGGCGAGCGACGAATCCGCCGTGCGGTTTTCGAAGTCCGACACGAGCACGACGTCGTTCTCGGCGAGCACATCGTCGCCGATGAGCGTGCCCGCGCGTCCCACGCGTGCGAACCAGGCGACTCCGGCCGCCGCCAGCACCGCCGCCGCGACCCCTCCCGCAATCACACGGCCCCACCGGCGCCCGCGACGCACAGCGGGTGCAACCGACCCCATGCCCGTCGCGGTCACGGAAGCGCCCGTCACGACCATCGCCTCGAGCGCGCGCAATACCTCGTCCGCGCTCTGCCAGCGGTCCGCCGGGTTTTTCTCGAGGCAACGCATCACGAGCGCCTCAAGCGCAGGCGGAATCGTGCTACGCAGCCCGACGAGCGACTCAGGCCTGCGCGTCAAGTGGCCGGCGAGTACTTGCTGCGAATTGCCGACGAAGGGCGCTCGGCCGGCGAGAAGTTCGAACGCCATCACGCCTAACGCGTAGATGTCGACCCGGTGATCGAGCCCGGGGTCGGCCGTCGCCTGCTCGGGCGCCATGTAGGCCGGCGTCCCGAGGGTCACTCCGGTGCCTGTCAGTTCCGCCGCGCTGGCGGCCTCGCTCACCGCCTTGGCGACCCCGAAGTCCGTCACCAGCGCGTGCCCGCTCGAAAGGAGAATGTTCTCCGGCTTGATGTCGCGGTGCACCACGCCGTGCTGGTGCGAATAGGCCAGGGCGTCCGCGACCTCCCGAATGATTCGCACCCCTTCCTCAATTGGAAGGGCCCCGCTTTTCGCCAACCGGTCGCGCAGCGATTGCCCTTCTACCAGCGGCATCACATAGAAGAGGACTTCGCCGGCGCCACCGGAATCGTACAGCGGCAGGATATGCGGATGATGCAGCTTTGCGGCGATCTCTATCTCGCGCAGAAAGCGTTCGGCGCCGAGACTGGCCGCCAGGTCCGGCCGCAGGACCTTCACGGCGACCTGGCGGTGGTGCTTCAGATCCTCGGCTAGGTACACAGTCGCCATGCCGCCGGATCCGAGTTCACGTTCTATGCGGTACCGGCCAGACAGCGCAGCGTCCAGGCGTCCGAACGAATCGGTCATCACACTCCTTGGTGGCCCATCCAAACCTACGATTCGGCAGCATAGATGGTCAGTACAACGCGCGCATTCACGCTGCCGACCATCTTCAACGTTTCAGGCTTCAGCGACAACTCATAACTGTGCGGACTGAATCCGCCCTGGACTCCGATATTGAAGTCGCGACGGTACGCCTCATTCCAGACGGACTTCGCCGCTCTGGGCAGGCTCTTCACGAGTCCTACCAGCCCGACGATCAACGCGTCCGCGCTCTTACGATTGGCGACACTCAACTCAAAGTGCGCACGATAGCGGCGGCCCTCACGCCCCACGTAGAGCAGCAACACCTTCGATCCCAACGCGATGGCCAGAGGTTCCAGAGGCCGCCGCGAAAAAACGTCGAGGTCGACGTTCAGAAAGAACGTGTCGTACTCGGCTGACCCTTTCCCTCGAGTCGAGGACTTCTTCACGGTCACTTCATTCCTGAGAGCCGAGCCTGCCAGAAAACCCCCGGCGTTGCCGAAGCACCTCGTACAACGCAACCGCAACGCTTGTCGACAGGTTGAGCGACCGCAGACGCGGTGACAACATCGGCATTGCGACGAACTGATCACGGTAGCGCTCGTGCACTTCATCGGGGAGGCCGCCGGTCTCACGCCCGAAGATCAGGACCACATCAGACGACGCGCCAAGAGGCGCGTCCCAGAACAGCCGCGTGGCCTTCGTCGAGAAGAAGTACGGCTCGCCGAGCGATGGCAGCCCTTCCTCGAACGCGTCCCAGCTCGGCCACACGCGCAGGTCGACGTGCTCCCAGTAGTCGAGTCCAGCCCGCTTTACCTCACGTTCATCCAGCGAGAAGCCAAGCGGCTTGACGAGGTGCAAAATGGCGCCGGCGGCAAGGCAGGTGCGCCCGGCGTTGCCGGTGTTCCAGTGAATCTCGGGGTGCACGAGTACGACGTGTATCGCCAGTGTTCAGTCCTCTCGCTTTCGGTCCTTCATTCGTCGCGACCCTCACCCTTCGACACAGTCATCCGGAGAACCCGTCGAAACTCTGTCACCCATTCGGCCTGATTCATCCGAGCTCCCAAAAGAACAGATGTGAGATGTGGGATGTGAGATAAACTGCGCCAGCCCGATCAAAGCGGATCTCTGCCGGCAAGCTTCCAACGAATTCTGCGATGATCACGCAGTAGGCAGTATATCTCACATCCCACATCTCACATCCGGTGTACCTTCCTTACGATCTTTGTCCCCGCCATAGCCGCGGCAGCAACCGCGCGTGTGCGCGGCGCGCGGCAAACCGAGGGTCGCCCACATGCGTCTCCACGTGCTCGTCCTGACTGCGCTCCTTGTCGGCCGAGTGGCTACGGCCCAGTCGGTCCCCGTTCTTCCGGACAGCGTTATCGCGCTGCTGGCGCAGGAGCTGTCCGGCGCGACGGCCAAGCGGAACCTCGAGTTCATTTCGCGCGAGCACAGGACACGCGGATCCCGTCCCTGGCACGCCGCCGGCGCGTTCGTTATGCAGCAGGCGATCTCGTACGGGCTCGCCGACGCGCACATGGAGCAGTTCCCCGCCGACGGCCAGATCTTCTATGGGACACAGCGCTCACGCCCGCCGTGGGACGCGGAGTTCGCGGAGCTCTGGCTCCTGCGACGCGACGGCAACGCATGGATCCGTGATCGACGAGTGGCCAGTTGGGATGCAATGCCGATCACGCTCGCCCAGGATAGCGAGAGCGGTGAGGCCACTGCCGATGTCGTCGACGTGGGCAATGGCACGGCGCTGACCGACTACGCCGGCAAGGACGTACGGGGCAAGCTCGTTCTCGCGGCGCAACAGCCAGGTCCGGTCGCAGAAATCGCCATCGCCCGGCTTGGCGCCGCGGGGATCGTCAGTTACGCGCAGAACCAGCGCACCGCGTGGTGGGCCGAAGACGAGAACCTCATACGTTGGGGCCATCTGGATGCCTTTGCCAAAACGCCTGCGTTCGGATTCATGATCTCGCTGAAGGAAGCGCGGGCGCTGCGGGAACGACTGGCGCGGGGGGAAGCAGTCCGGATGCATGCCTCCGTGCGCGCGGGCAAACACAACGGCAACATCGAGGTCGTCACGGCGACAATCCCCGGCGCGGATCCCCAGCTCACCGCCGAGGAAATCGCCTACTCCTGCCACCTTGATCACCCTCGCCCGGGTGCGAACGACAACGCCAGCGGCTGCGTCACCATCCTCGAAGTTGCGCGCACGCTTCAGTCCCTCATCGCGGCCGGCCGCATCGCGCGTCCGGCGCGCACTATCCGGTTCATCTGGCCGCCCGAGATCGAAGGCACCCACGCGCTCCTCAACGCCCGACCGCAAATCAGCTCGCGGCTCAAGGCAGTCATCCACCTCGACATGGTCGGCGGCGATCCGGCGATCACCAAGTCGATCTTCCACGTGACACGCGGTCCGGCGTCGCTCCCGTCGTTCATTCATGACGTGGCCGCGGCGTTCGGGGAACTCGTGAACCGCGAGTCGGACGCGTTTGCATCCACGGGCAGCGCGCGCTTCCCGCTCGTCTCGCCTGGAGGAGGCAAGGAAGCGTTGCAGGCCAGCATGGGAGACTTCTCGCTGGGAAGCGACCACGAGATCTACATCGATGGTTCGTGGGCCATTCCAGCCATCTCCATGAATGACTGGCCCGATCGCTACATACACACCGACAAGGACGTCGCCGGTAACATCGACCCCACGAAGCTGACGCGGGCCGCGTTTATCGCCGCCGCCAGCGGGTATGTCCTGGCCAACGCCCGCCCGTCTGATGCCGGAGCCATGTGGAGCGTCGTCAGGCCGGCAGTCGTTAGGCGCACCGCCACCATGCTGGAGCGTCGCCTGGCGCTCGATCCAGCCGAAGCGGCGAACCTGACGAGACATCACTTCGCCACAGAACGGGCCACCGTCTCGTCGATGGAGCGCTTCTTCCGCGTTCCGGCGGACGTGCAGCGCAGTGCCGACTCGTTCATCGCAGCGCTCGAACAGTCGGCCGGTTCGGCCACCGCCGCATCTCCCCCACCAGCCGCGGAGGGGCGGATCGTGTATCGCCGCAACGCGTCGGTGAAGGGACCGCTGTCGGCGATGGGCTACGACTACCTGGCGGACAAGGCGGGCGCCGAGAAGTCCTCATCGTTGCGCCTTCCCGCCTATCGAGGCACATACGGCACCGGCGACTACTACGCGTACGAGGCGCTCAACTTCGTCGATGGCCGGCGCAGCGTAGCTGACATTCGCGACGCGGTGTCGGCCGAATTCGGCCCGGTACCACTCGACCTGATCGCCGAGTATCTGCGCATGCTCGAGTCAATCGGGCTCGTCCAGCGTGTAGGGCCATCTACAGATCGTCTTCCGCAGCGGCGAGAGTAATCAGGCCGTCAGCCGGCCCTTGAGGTCGGCTTCGCGGAACGGGCCAGGTTGCGCGATCAGGTTTCGCGCGGCATCCACCTGGCCCCAGGTGTTCCACAGCAGCACGCCGCGCACTCGTCCATCGGACAGGTAGTAGACGACGCCCTCACGGAACGGATCCTTCCAGTCGGCGACCAATACGCCATGCGGATCCATCTCGCCGACCGCCTCGTAGCCGAGCTCGAAGAGGTCTGAATAGAAGAAGGGCAGATGCGTGTAGGGTGACGCGTCGCCCGCCATCGATCGGCCGGCCGCGTGACCCATCGTCACTGCATTGTCCTCGTGTTCCACGCGCGTGCGCTTGCCGAGTGCGGGCACCCGGAAGTTAGCAACGTCGCCGGCGGCAAAGACGTCGCGCTGAGAGCTTTGAAGATGGTTGTCCACGATGACGCCGTTGTCGACCTGGACACCGGCCGCACTGGCCAGATCCGTGTTAGGCGCAATGCCGATGCCCGCCACAACCGCGTCTACCGTGATTCGGGCTCCGCTCTTCGTGTCGATGACAGTACCGGATCCGCTCGGCGTCAGACCGGTCACGCTTTCCCCCGGTCGCACATCCACACCTTTTTCGCGGTAGTAGCCCACCAGGAATTTCGCCAGATCACCAGGAAAGAGGCGGCCACCGATCCCTTCCTCCGGAAAGAGCATGGTGACCTTGCAGCCGTTCATCGCGAGAGCCGCCGCGATCTCAGAGCCGATGAAACCACCGCCGACTACCGCGAACGACTTCTTCGACTCGGCAAGCGCATGGAGCCGGCGGTAGTCATTGAGTGTGCGGTAGTAGATCACTTGATCCCCGCCGAACGGCAGGCGGCGCGGCGTCCCACCGGTGGCGAGGAGCAGTTTGTCGAACGTGTAACTGGCGCCGACGTCGTCGATCACGCTCTTCCGCTGTGCGTCGAGTGTCGTTGCGCGACGACCCAGGTGAAGATCCACCCCGACCTCGCTGGTGTTACGCCAGACCTTGTCGAGCGGCTCGCCCTTCCACAGTGCCTTGGAAAGCGGGGGCCGCGCGTACGGTGGATCCGGCTCAGCGCCGATGAGCCCAATGGCGCCGTTCGCGTCCAGCTCGCGGATTCCACGAACGGCGGCGTCGGCCGTCATTCCACCGCCGATGATGAGATACGGGTAGTGCGGCATGACACTCGATAATACCGCGGCCGAAGCAGCGCCAGCTAACTCAGCCCCGCAGTTCAGTCAACGCGGAGTGCCTTCACCGGGTCCACGCCGGCGCCAACTCGCGCGGGGATGAGGCTCGCCAGAATTGCGACCACGAGCACGAGCGCGATAATGCCCACCATCGTCGTCCCATCGGTAGCGGACACTTCGAACAGCAGCCCGGATAACATCGTGCTCGTTTTCCGCGCGCCAACGACGCCAACGGCGACGCCCCCAGCCGCAATCGCCAACCCGCGCCACACCACCATGCGTCCCACTTCGCCACTCGTCGCGCCGAGCGCCATGCGAATGCCCAGCTCGCGCGTGCGACGCCTGACCATCGTGGACATCACTGAGAAAAGCCCGATCGCGGCAAGAGTCAGCGCCGCCGCCGCAAAAAGGCTGAGCGTCATCGCATTCAGGCGCGGTTGCGCGCGCGGACCATCGAGCAGCTCCTCCAGGGTCGCCACGCTCGACACCACCACGTCGGGTTCAACTTCGGCCACCGCCTGACGAAGCTGCCCGGCGCTCACGCGCGTACCGAGATCGCTCCGCACCACGATCGTCGTCGGTGTCATGGGAAAGCGAGGCTGCGCCAACGGGAAATACACACTCGGACGCGCAGTCTTCAGGTCACGGTAGCGCGTGTCGGGTACGACGCCGACAACCGTGAATTCGCCCCCCATCGCGAGTCTCTGGCCGATCGCATCCCGGCCGGGCCAGAATGCCTGCGCTGTTGAGCTGCTGACAATCACGGCATGTGCGGCGCCTTCGCGATCCTCCTCGGTGAATGCACGACCCTGCAGGACGGGTACGTCGAGGACGTCGAAGTAGCTTGGCGAGATCACTTCCATGTTCACGATCGGATTGCGCGCCCGCTCTTCCGCGCTCTGGCCGGGAACCGACAGTCGCCCATCGATGCCACCACCCGCCCCGATGAACGGCACCGAAAGCACAGGAGTGACGCCGCGGACTCCTGGAATTGCCTCGAGCCGGGCCACCAGTCGAGTCATCAGTTCCGCCTGTCGCGCGCGATCCGGGAACTTGTCGAGTCGAATCGCCAGTTCGGCGACCGCGAGCTGGCCGGGATCGAATGCCATGTCGACCCGATAGAGGTTCACCAGGCTCCTGCCGACCAGTCCGGCCGAAGAGAGCGCGACGACCGCAAGGGCAACCTGCGTTCCCGCAAGCAGCTCGCCGATCAGCCTGATCCGCCTGCCCCCGCTGTGTCTCGCGCCCGAGCGCAGGACGTCACCCGCGTCGACTCGTAAGGCGAAAAGCGCCGGCGCTATGCCTGACGCGATCATTGTGATGCCGGCGGTGATGACGCCCGCGATGAACATCTTGCCGTTGAGCGCGATTTCGTCGATTCTCGGCAGCCCCGGCGGCGCAAACGCGAGGAACAGCTTCACCGCGAACGCCGCGACGATGATTCCCGCCACGCCACCGGTCAGCGCAAGCAGCAGGCTCTCGGTGATCTGATGCCTGACGATTCGGGCGCGTGACGCCCCCAGTGCCGCCCGAACCACCAGCTCTCGTACCCGGCCCAGTGATCGAGCGAGTTGCAGATTGGCGACGTTCACGCTGGCGATGACCAGCAGCATCACCGCCGCGAGCAGGACGACGCGCATCGCCGGCCTGGCATCGCCGAGCGCGATGTCCCGGAACCCATGCGCGACCCCCCGCGCTTCCCGGCGCCATCCAGTTGACGGGGGGGGGAGGTCGCGGAAGAAGTTGGTCAGTTCCGATCGCGCCTGCGCCTGGGTCACCCCCTCGGCGAGTCGTGCTACGATGTCCAGTTCGGTCGACGCATATTCGTAGAAGTTTCCGGCGCTGCTGTAGGAGGTGAGGGGCGCCCAGACTTCGGTTCCGCGCGGATAGTCCAGACCCGGCCGCATAACGCCAACGACCTGATAAGACTGCCCGCTGGCGGCAAGAGTGATCGCCCGGCCAATGACCGCCGAGTCGCCGCCGAAGCGCTCCTGCCAGACGCGGTAACTCAGGACGAGCGGCGGCGCCACCCCTTTCACGTCGTCAGCGACGCCTAACGCGCGCCCGACAGCCGGGCGCGAGCCCAGCACATGGAAATAGTTGCCGGAGACGAGTGCGACGCGGAGCTGCAGGACCCGGTCCTCGACGCGGAACGTGGTGGCCGTTGCGCCGCGGAACGTGTGATACGCTACCTGCTCGAGCGTGCGTGTCTGCCGCTCGAACGCCTGCAGCTCGTCGAGCGTCAGCGGGACGTTCGAAAACCTGCCGTCAGGCGTCTCCCCCCAGAGCACGGCCAGCCGATTCTCCTGCGCGACCGGAAGTGGCCTCAAGAGCACTGCCTCGGCCACGGTGATCACAGCCGTCGACGTGCCGATGCCGAGAGCGAGCGTGGCGATCGCGGCTTTCGGAATCGCGCTCAGGCCTCGCATCACGGGCTACTCAGGACGGCCGATCTGTTCCTCCAACAGTGACAGGCACTTCGCGGCAAGCGAGTTCGTGTCGTATTGCTTGCCGTCGGTGGCTAGCCATAAGCAATCATCCGCCGGAGGCTCGATGGGATGCAGGATGAGCTCCGTGATGATTGTCGCGCCCTTCTTCCCTCGCGTTGCCCCCCGTCGCGCAACCGTGCCGCGCCACACGATGACATGGAGCTCGCCCAGCGTGGCTTGCTTTCCCTCCTCGGCAAACCAGGTGAGGCTCACGGCACAATCCGCGGCCTGGAGCACGCAACCGTTCTGCGAACGATGCTGCTCGACCGGCCCCGGTAGCGCTTCAATGCGCCTCAGAACGCGTTCTGGCGCCAGCTCGTCCAACAGGGCGGTGACTGACCGTTGCACGGCATTCTTCGCCTTGTGGGTAGGCGGGACGGCTCGTGGAGGAACGTTGCGATTTGGCTGGTCCGTCATGGCTCAGGGAAGGTAGCCACAGTAACTGGTGTTTCCCAGAATGGCCGCACGCGAAAGCTCAGGTGACCGTGCCCGTGACCCAGTAGCGAACCAGTAGCCACCGGATTGGATGGTCCGGCCCAGGCACGGTATACACCGTCTCACAGACCAGGCAGATGACACCAAGGGCAACGACTAAGGCCCGTTCACCCTTCCACAAGGCCGTGCAGAGCGCAGCGATCGTTGCCGGCACGAGGGCGATCCTCGCCAGGGATGTGAAATACAGGAAGAGTGATTCGAGCGAGGGATGCCCACCGCTTGGGGCGAACGCCATCATGGCGAAGAAGGGCACGTCCAGCGCTAGGAATGCGGCCAGGAACCACGCAATCCGTGTCGCCCTGAGCGCGGACGGCCACGCCCATCGCGTCGCCAGAAAGGGCGCGACGAAGGCGGCGATTACGAGGAGGTCGACCCAGTTGAAGTAGTTCCAAACGCGGATTTGCGCCGCGCTCCAGGCGAGGTTCACCCCGGCGAGGTACGCCAGAACGATCGCAACTACTCCGATTACGCGTTTCACGGGGCGGCCTTCTCTCGACCCTTCAGCGCGCGCGTGATCGCCCGGTCCAGCGCATTCGCGAACGCCTGTTTTTCGCGTGCCCCGTAGACTCCGTGCCCGCCGGTATCGACTCCTGAGGTCCGCAACCCGTCCATGAAATCCCTGACCGACAGTCGTTCGCCGATGCTCTCCTCGGTGAATACCTCCCCCCGCGGGTCGATCACCGCGACGCCCTTCGGCACGAGCAGCGCCGCGAGCGGAATGTCCTGGGTCACCGCCACGTCGCCCGCTTCGGCATGTTCGGCGATGTAGCGGTCGGCAGCGTCAGGCGATCCGTCCACACGTATCGCGGTCAGGCAGGTATAGCCGGCTGGAATCGTCACCCGCTGATTGGCCACCAGCACGGTGTCGAGCTTCAGTCTGTCCGACGTTCGAAAGCAGATCTCCTTCACGACCTGCGGCGCGGCATCGGCATCGATCCAGAGCTTCATGCTGAATAGCTATGGATGGCGCCGACTGACGTTCGGTACGCTTGCGCAAACACCAAGCGCCAAGGGCAGCATTCACCCTTGGCGCTTTGCGCTCTGCGCTTTGCGCTCACCACATCACATCCCTTTGGTCCCGCTCAGCGTACCCCTCACAACCTGTTCGCCGGTCGGTGTCTTGTAGGTCGCCATCAGGTTCCCTACCAACGCGCCGTTGCTCAACACGCTCGCGGTACGCACCGTCACCATCACACCCTTGCGCAGGATGCTCTCATACTCGACTGTCTGCGAAACGAGACTGTCGCCAACGACGGAGGCTGTCACGGCGATGTTCGGCCGTCCCTCGAGGGTCATCGTCCACGACGCCGCGTCGGCGCCGCCGGACATTGTGGACTGGACCGTATCCGGCGGCGTCCCTTCGAGGATCGTCGTCACGTTCCACGTCCCGGCGAAGTCGGCGAGCGTCGGTCCGGCGGGTGGTGGCGGCGGCGCCTCTTCTTTCGGAGCGCAGGCGGAGAGCAAGGCAACGGTGAGCAGTGTAGCGATGGCGCGCATTATCGGGCTCCAGGACTTGGGGGGGTTCCAGCTTGGATTCTGTACTACGGACCGCCTGAAACTATGGGAGAACGCCCGAGCCCGCAAAGGTATCAGCGCGTTTTTGCGTCGGCATCGATCCGTTTCACGACTTATTCACTACCGCGAGGATGAACCCATCGTACCCTTTGGCGCCCACGGTCTGAATCGCCGTGGCCGACACGCGCGATTCGTTCGCCACCCGCTCCGTCAATCGACGCATGCCGACCACGTTCACGTCGGTACTCGTCGCATCGACGATAGCGCCTTCTCGCACGACGTTGTCGACGATGATGATCGTTCCGACACGTGACAACGCCAACGATGCTTCGAAATAGGCAACACTGCTTTGCTTGTCCGCGTCAATGAACACCAGATCGAACGGTTCGACCCGGTCGGCGATCAGCTGGCGCAGGCTGTCACGAGCGGGACCGACGACGACGTGCGCGCGGTCGGCGAGGCCCGCACGTTCGAGATTCCGCGTTGCGACGGCGGCGTTTCCTGCATCGATCTCGAGCGTGATCAGCGCGCCGTCGTCAGGCAGCGCCCGGGCCATCCAGATCGTGCTGTAGCCGCCCAGTGTTCCGATCTCGAGGATACGACGGGCGCGGGCAACCCGGGCCAGAAGCGCCAGAAACTTTCCCTGCGCCGGCGTCACGTTGATGGGCGGAAGACCAGCGGTGGTACTGTCCTTCAGTGCCGCCTCGAGGATCTCATCCGTGAGCGAGAGGTGTTCGTTGAAGTAGTCATCGACATTGCTCCACGTCTGCTCCATTTCATTCTCCGGGTATTCGTAGTGCGCCGATGTCCACGTTCGTCAACGTGGCGACGAGTACGGAATCCCCTCAACTGCAATCCTGCAAGACTCGCTGTGTCGGTGTAACCACACCATTTTTAGGGCCCATGCCGCAATCCACGGCCCGCCTGACCGAAGCCCTGTCCGGCCGCTACGTCATCGAGCGCGAGATCGGCGCCGGCGGCATGGCGCTCGTCTACCTGGCCGAGGATGTCAAACATCGGCGAAGCGTGGCGATCAAGGTGCTCAAGCCGGAGCTGGCCGCGACCATCGGCGCCGACCGCTTCCTCCGTGAGATCGAGATCGCCGCCAGGCTCAGTCACCCGCACATCCTGCCGCTCTTCGACTCGGGCGCGGTCGGCGACCTGCTGTACTACGTCATGCCCTACGTTCCGGGCGAATCACTGCGCGCACGGATGGCGCGTGAGCGCCAGCTTCAAACAGACGACGCGCTCCGCCTGACGAGAGAAATCGCCAGCGCCATCGGCTTTGCCCACCAGCAGGGGATCGTCCATCGTGACATCAAGCCAGAGAACATCCTCCTTGCCGATGGGATCGCCCTGGTCGCCGACTTCGGCATCGCCCGCGCCCTGCGCTCCGGCCGCGGGAACGGAGACAACCCGGCGTCCACGTTGACCGTCTTCGGACTCGCGCTGGGTACGCCCGCGTACATGAGTCCTGAGCAGTTCACGGCGGACGAGGTCGACGGACGCTCCGATCTCTATTCGTTAGGGTGCGTGCTCTTTGAAATGCTCGCCGGCGAACCTCCGTTCGCTGGGCCTACCGTAGAGTCACTCCTCCGGATGCATCTCACCGCCGAGCCGCGTCCGGTCAGCGAACTGAGGCCAACCGTACCGCTTGGCCTCGTACGCGTGATCGCCAGGGCGCTCGCGAAGGATCCGGATAACCGCTTTCAGACCGCGGCCCAGTTTGCCGAAGCCGTCGCGACAGTCGTCAGCGGTGGAATCACGCCAATCACGATTGACGGCGCGACCGATACGCCGAACAACCTGCCCCGCCAACGCACTCGGTTCATCGGCCGCGACCGTGAGCTGGCGGAATGCGCGCGATTACTCGGCGAGACCCGCTTGCTCACATTGACCGGGATTGGCGGCTCGGGGAAGACACGACTCGCGCTCCGGTTGGCGGAAAGCATGCTGCCGACCTTTCCCGATGGAGTGTGGTTCGCCGACCTCGCCCCGCTGGTCGACGCGGCTCGCGTGCCGGCCACGGTCGCTGCGGCACTCGGTCTGAGTGAAGCCCCGGACAAGCCAGTCATGGACGTCATTCGAGAGCACGTGCGCGGCAAGCGCGCGCTGATCCTGCTGGACAACTGCGAGCACTTGTTAGGCGCCGCGGCCGATTTCGCGGACGCGCTCCTGACGGCAGATGAGAGCGTGCGGCTCGTCGCGACCAGCCGCGAGGGACTGGGCATCGAAGGCGAGCGCCTTGTCGCCGTCCGTTCGATGACGGTGCCCACGGACGCCAGGGGCGACTTCACGGTGTTCGAGCAGTCCGACGCCGTGCGGTTGTTCGTCGACCGCGCGCAGGCGGCGCGGCGCGATTTCACGCTGGGGCCGGACAACGCCGCCGCGATCGCCGAGATCTGCCGGCGGCTGGACGGCATTCCGCTTGCCCTCGAGCTGGCCGCGGCGCGCGTGAAGGTGTTGTCCGTGGAGCAGATCCGTGCCCGGCTCGATGATCGCTTCCGTCTGCTGACAGGTGGCAGCAGGTCGGCCGTTCCGCGCCAGCAGACGTTGCTGGCCACCATTCAATGGTCTTACGATCAGCTCACCGAGGACGAGCAGCGCCTGCTTCGGCGGTTGTCGGTCTTCGCGGGAGGGTGGACGCTCGAATCCGCGACCGCCGTGGCGGGCGACGGCGCCGACGAGTTCCAGGTGCTTGACCTCCTGACGCGGCTCATCGACAAGTCCCTCGTGCTTGTCGATCAGGGCTCCGCGAGCGAAGCACGCTACGGCATGCTCGAGACCGTGCGCCAGTACGGGCAGGATCGGCTGGTGGACGCCGGGGAGGCCGACGCCATCCGTGAACGGCACTTCGCCGAGTTCAAGAGTCTCGCCGAACGATTCTACGCTGAGAAGTTCGTGCGGGAGGAGTTCTGGGGTCGGCGCCTGGCGACGGAGAATGACAACCTCCAGATGGCGCTCCTGTTCGTGCGCGACAGGGATCCTGAGCGGTATCTCGATCTGGTCGGCGCACTGGGATATTTCTGGTGGGGTCGGTCGCGCATCATCGAAGGGCGCGAGCACATCAACGCGGCGCTGGCCCGGTCGTCGCCTCATCCGGTCCGGCGCACGTATGCCCGTGCCCTGCGCGGCCGCGCCATGCTCACGGCCTACGAGGGCGACAAGACCACGGCCCGCGACGCCATGAAAGCCGGGCTCGTGATGTGGCGCGAGCTCGGCGACCAATTCGAGATCTCCGCATCGCTCGAGACCCTGGGCTGGTCGCAGTTCCTGGCCAGCGAGGACACCGAGGCATGCGTCACGTTCGAGGAACTGCTTCGCGTGCAGCGTGAGGTGGGCGATCCGGTCATGGTCAACCGGGCGAAGGTCGGGTTGGGTCAGGTGCTGGTGGCGCTGTCGCGGGTCGATGAGGCCCGGCCGATCTCGAAGGAAATCATCGAGTTTTCTCGTCAGGTGAATGACCGCCGCTCAGAGCACTCCGGCTTTCATTATCTCGCCGACTGCGCGTTGATTGCCGGCAATTGTACGGAGAGCCTCGGGCTGTACCGCGAGAGCCTGATCCTGGCGCAGGCGATCGAAGATCGCCTCGAGACGAGCTTCGAGGTCGAAGGGATCGCCATGTCGTTGGCCGGGCTTGGCGACTATGCCACGGCCTTGCGACTCCAGGCCGCCGTACGCGCCGAGTGGGCGAGTCACGGGGTGAACATGCAGATCCGCTTCTGGGATGCGCTGATCGACCGCTACATCACGCCGGCCCGTTCGGCGTTAGGCGCCGATGCAGCCGTAGCGGCGTCGAAGGCCGGGCGGGAGATCGCGTTCGAGGACGCGGTTGCCGAGGCCCTGGACGTCTCCCGTCAGCGATCACGCGTCGGTGGGTGATAGTGCGTGGTCAGCTCATTGTCGTCGTCCGTGGATCGAGTCGCATCGCACGGACGACCGAGGGCATCGCCGCCAGCGTCGCGAGCGCCAACACCCCGATACTCACGACGGCGAGCACCGGCGCCGACCGGGGATCGATGCCAAACACGAACGTGCGAAGCAGGCTGGCCGCCATCCACGCTCCGGCCAGGCCGACGATCACTCCGGGTACCGTCAGCCGCGCGACCTGCAGCAGCACTTCCCTCGCCAGGTCGGCGGGAACCGCACCGAAGACCAGTCGCAACGAAAGTTCTCGCTCACGATTGGCGACGAGCTGGCGCATGACGCCATAACTCCCCAACCCGGCGATCAGCACCGCCGCCACCGCGAACACCAGCAGGATCGCCGCCCGCAGTTGCGGGAGGGCATTCGCCGTCGACACCAGCGCGCCGAGCGTCGTTATGCCCGACGCAGCGACCAGGGGATCCGCCGCGCGGACCGCTCGGCGAATCGCCGTCATGGCTTCGGACGTGCCCGCACGGGACTCGACTACTATAGAAAGGCGATTGTTCGATATCTGGGCATAAGGCACGTACACCGCCTGCCCCCTCGGGGCTTCGTACCCGCCGTCCATGGCATCCGCGACGACGCCGACGACCTCGAAGGGAACCGGCACAGGCGACGCGCCGGGCCCGGCGCGGACGATGCGTTCGCCGATGGGGTCCTCGTTAGGCCAGTACTGCTCAGCCATGGCGCGACTGATGATGGCGACCTTCGGCGACGCCGAGTCGTCCTGTGTCGTGAAGAGCCGGCCGCGCACCAGCGTCATTCCCATCGCCCGCGAGTACTCAGGCGAAATGCGCCGGAAGTGAACAATCGTCGGATCTCCGCCAATGGCGCCGTTCTGGTCGGGAACAAAGAACCGCCCGCCGAACCGTACGTCACTCACGGGGAGCGTGGTGGTGAACGCGTAGCGATTGAACGCCGGTTCACGCCCCAGGGCAGCCAGCAGCGCGTCCGCAAACGCGACGCGCTGGCCGTGAGTGCCGTACTGCGCGTCAGGCAGGATGACGCGCGCGACGACCCGGTCCCTCGACTCGAATCCATCAGGAACCGCCGCCAGATTGCGGAAACTGAGACCGACGACGGTCGCCGACGCCAGCACTACGACCGACAGCGAGGCCTGGGCAACCACCATCGCGCGCTGCAGTCGCAGTGCGCCGACGGAGTGTGAGGCCGATCGACTGGACGAACGCAGCACCTGTGCCAGGGCGAGCCGGCGGTTGACCAGCGCCGGAAGCAACCCAGCCGCAATCGCGACCGCGGCGGCGATCGGAATGCAGATCAGCAGGACGGCTCCATCCACGGTCGCCTGCGGGAGGAAGACGCCGAGCTGCGGTCCGAGGTCGAGCTGCCTGACCGTCGCCAGCAATGCGTAGGACAGACCCACGCCCACGACCATGCCGGCGCCCACGATCAACGCGCTTTGCGCCAGCAGCAGGCGCAGGACCTGGCGGCGCCCGCCACCTAACGCGAGTCGTACCGCCATCTCCTGGTTGCGCTCGAAGCCCCAGGCGACCAGCAACGCCACCAGGTTGAGGATGGCGAGCAGCAGCAGGCTGCCGGCGGCCGCCTGGATGAGCACGACCGTGGAGTCGGCGCCGGCGAGCAGTTGCTCGCGCAGTGTCTGCATGCGATACCGGTAGTCGCGATTGTCCGCGGGACTCGCCGCATGCGACCGCCGCGTGAACTCCGCCACCTCGGCAAGTGCGGCTTCTCGCGACACTCCGTCCGCGATCCGGCCGAAGATCACCAGAGTGCGACCCCCTGATATCACGGTTTTTTGCGCCTGCGGAAGGTCGAATGGTTGCCAGACTTCGCTCGGCGCCGGTTGCGCAAAACCCTCCGGCATGACGCCGATAATCGTCGTCGGGACGGCGTCGATCGTGATGACGCGCCCCACGACCGCCGAATCGCGCGCAAACGCCCCGGTCCAGACGGCATGGCTCAACACGATGACCGGTGCCGGCGACGGTCCTTCCTCATCAACCGTGAACGTCCGGCCGAGGATCGGCGCCGCGCGCATGGCTGTGAAGAAACTCGCCGAAACGCGCGCGTTCTGGAACGCGCGCACATCCGTGCCCTGGCTCCAGCTGACCAGGTTCTGCAGGGCCACCCCGACCTCGTCGAACGCTCGCGTGGTCTCGCGGATCAGCATGTAGTTCGGGTACGCATCGTTGAACACGACTTCCCCCCGGCCCGGCAGCTCCCGGATGGGCGCGATGTTCACCAGCCGATCCGGTTCAGGCACGCCGAGCCCGGAGAAAAGGAACGCGCGCAGCACCGCGAGCGCGGACGTGTTGACGCCGAGGGCACAGGCCATCGTGAGCACCGCGACGGCGGCGACGGCCTTGCGGCGGGCGAGGAATCGGAGACTGGCGACGAGCTCACCCATGGACAGACGGCTCCCGTGTGGTTCAACGCATTGCGCGCTGTTGAAATGCAGCCTAGGATGCGGGCGTGGTATGCGTCAAATGCCTGTACGGCATCGTCCTCATAACCTGTGATTATGGGCCCCAAAGCGCCTGCGTCGCTTCGCCTGGAAGTCCGTGACCTGCGTATGGTCACGGCGGTGGCCAGTCAGGGATCGCTCACGCTCGCCGGCGAGGTGCTTCACGTGTCGCAGCCGGCGCTCAGCCGGCATCTCGGACAGCTCGAAGCCCGGCTGGGGGCACGGCTCTTTGTGCGTACCGGAGTCCGCATGGTGCCGACGGCGACGGGCGAACTGCTGCTCCGCCATGCCGCGGGAGTTCTCGAGCAGCTCTCGGTGGCGGAACAGGCGCTCCAGTCATCTGGCGCGCAGGAGCGACGCGTGTTGCGAGTCGGGACGGAGTGTTACACCGGGTATCACTGGCTGCCGGGCGTATCCAGTCGGTTCGGGCTTTCGCATCCGGACGTCGAGATCGAGATCGCCTTTGACGCCGCTGGCGATCCGTTGCCGATGCTTCGGCAGGGCCTTATCGACGTCGCGCTGCTCACCGCTCCCCGCAAGATGCGCGGCATCGACGTGTCGAAGCTGTTCACGGACGAGCTGGTCGCGGCGGTTTCGCCACGACATGCCTGGGCTGGACGTCCCTTTCTTACCCCGAAAGACTTTGCCGCCGTGAGGCTGCTCTTATTGGCCGCGCCGGAGACCAGTTATGTCGTCAACAACTTCCTCCGGCCAGCCGGCGTGCGCCCGAAGCACATCGCCGACGTTCAACTGGTCGGCGCAATGGCCGCGTTGATCGATGCGGATTTCGGCGTGGGTGTCCTCCCCAGCTGGACAATCGCCACGGAGGTGCGGGCCGGACGACTCGTTCCCCTCCGGCTGGGCAAGAACGGAACGTTCCGAGCCTGGTCGGCCGCCGTCAGGAAGTCGCAGAGACGCGACCATTCGATTCAGGACTTTATCCTTGCATTGTCGACCGGCGTACCCGCCGCCGGTTTCCGCGCGACCATGTAGGGGGGTTGGGTTCTGATGCACGCGGCTCGCGCCGCGACCGGCAGGCTACCTGCGAAGGCGTGAAAGCGCCAGTAACCCGGTCACGTTTCGCGCCACTCCACGACAATTAGGAGAACACGCATCGGGGGAACTCATGCGTACACGCGGCTTGGCGGCCCGCACTCTCCTGGCGGTCGCGGTTGCGGCATCGACGATGACATGCAGCGGCGGATCCGATTCTGGTCCACCGTCAGCGCCGCCTCCCCCGCCACCGCCGCCCCCAGCGCCAGGCACCATCGCAACGTCGTCGTCGAGCCTCACATTCACGGGGACGGTGGGCGGAACAGCGCCTGAAACACAGACCATCAACATCACCAATTCCGGTGCCGGGACGCTGAATTGGACGGCGACCGCCAGCGGCAACTGGCTGTCCGTCACGCCGTCGTCGGGGACTGCTCCGTCAACAATCACCGTGACACCGAGCATCGGTGGTCTTGCGATGGGAACCCATAACGGCACGATCGTGATTACGTCGACCGGCGCCACCAACACTCCCGTCACGGTAACGGCCCGTCTTGATCTTGCGCCGCAACGCAGCATCGATCCGGGTCTCTGGACAGGCGTCACGAGTCAGGGTCGATCGATCAACTTCCGCGTTTCCGGTTCGACCACCGTTGACCAGCTTTCGGCCCGAATTGAGGCGTCCCTGTCGGGCGGAACCTGTACCGCAGTTTTCACCGACGCGACAGCCGGCGTTCAGGTGGCCGGCAACGCCTTCACCGATTCGGTGAGCCATCCACTGATCTCGCTGTCACGACGAATTCCCGTGTCGGGAACGTTCTCGGCTTTCTCGAGAGTGACAGGAACGATAGGCGGATACAGCGGTTCCTTCCTGGTCACCTGCGGAAGTTCGGTTGTCTTCGGTACCGGCACGCTGTGGTCTGCGATGACGTTCGAGGCGCGTGCCATGGGGACCGTGGAAAACACCACCGTGTTCACGTCTATCATGGTCGGCGAAGGGCATGCCTGCGGCCTCACCGCGACCGGCGCGGCATACTGCTGGGGATGGAACCAGTTCGGGCAACTCGGCGTGGGCACCACAACCAATGGCCCGCTTCCGGCGCCGGTAAGCGGCGGCCTGACCTTTGCCAGGTTGAGCGGCGGCAGAACAAACACGTGTGGCATCACCACGGTGGGCGCGACCTGGTGCTGGGGATCCGGCGCCGAGGGACGACTTGGCAACGGGACTACGACGAACAGTTTTGTGCCCACGCAGGTCATTGGCGGGCTGACGTTCGCTCAGATCTCGTCAGGCTCAACACACAGCTGTGCGCTGACTGCCGACGGTACTGCGTACTGCTGGGGGTACAACTTCGGCGGACAGCTTGGTGACGGAACCACGACGAGTCGGAATACTCCGGTGCCGGTGACTACTGCGCTCAAGTTCACGTCGATCACGGCCGGCCGCGATTTCTTCACCTGTGCCATCGCCGTTGGCGGCGACGCATACTGCTGGGGTGCCTTCGCTGAAGCCACCGGCAACACACCGCGTCTCGTTACCGGCGGATTGAAGTTTGCTTCGCTCGACGCGGGCGAGCGACATGCCTGCGGGATCTCGACCGGTGGCGTCACGTATTGCTGGGGAATCAACTTCGAGGGTCAGCTTGGCGACGGCACGCAAACGCGACGGTCGACACCCGTCCCCGTCCTTGGTGGGCTCACCTTCGTGAGCGTGGACGCAGGCGACGAGCACTCGTGCGGGCGTACAGCCGCGGGAATTGTCCACTGTTGGGGTTCCAACGCTGCCGGTGCGCTCGGCGCGGGAACGCTTCAATCACGTTCTACGAGTCCGGTGGAGGTATTCGGTGGCATGAGCTTCTCGTCGCTCGCGGCGGGCGAAGCCTTTGCCTGTGGAATGAACTCGCGGAACGTCGTGTTCTGTTGGGGCAGCAACTTTTTCGGAAGCCTCGGCATTGGTGCGCCGAATTCCAGTATCTCGGAAGTTCCGCAGGCGGTGCACCCGAAGACTCCCTAACGATGGCCAGAGCGCGACGCAGCCCTGCTTGCTCGTCGTAAGTCGGGTTGACAACAGGGCGAGGCTCGCCAGCTTTGAGCACCTCACTTTGGAGTGAAATTGGCCCTGTCTGCCCTCGCCGCCTGGATGGTTTTGTCTACGTCGCTCCTGCAGGAGTCGGTGGTGTCCCCATCACCGCGCGGCGCTTTGCCTCGTCCAGCGGCCGATGCTCCCCTGGCAAAGGTCAACAACAATAGACGCCCCGCGGGCAAGCTGTCTGGCGATACGCTGACCTTGGCGTTGGAGATTCTTGAAGCGGCCTGGCAGCCGGAGGGTGAGCACGATCCTGTCGTGCGCGTCCTGGCCTTCGCCGAGCCGGGTGAGGCGCCTGTAATACCCGGACCGCTTCTGCGCGCTCCTCGTGGCACGACCGTGCGGCTCTCTGTGCGCAATCGCTCCGACTCGGCAGTGATGCTTGGCGGTCTCCGTCACTCGATGCCACAGGAGCGTGACACCGTGCACATCGCCGCCGGTGCGACGCGTGAGATCACGTTCCGGCTCGACGTTGTCGGGAATTTCTTCTACTGGGCCGTGCTAAAGGGCCTCTCCGATTTCGCCGATAGGTTCTGGCTCGATTCACAGCTCACGGGCGCGTTGATCGTCGACCCTGCAGGCACGACGTCCGTCTCGCCGCAAGAAAGGATCTGGCTGATCACGGAATGGTTTCACGAATTCCCAAAGACCCGTTCGTTCGAATCGGCGCTGGTCTTCAACGGAAAGGCATGGCCCTACAATGAACGGCTGACGTTCCCACAGGGCGATTCGATTCGCTTCCGTGTGGTGAACGCCGCGGCCGTTGAGCATCCATTGCACCTGCACGGGTTTTATTTCCGGGTGGCACGCCATGGTGGCGCCCGCGCTGACACTGTTGTTCCCGCGTCGCGACAGCCGCTGGTGAACATGCACGTAATCCCGATAGGCGGCTCGGTGTCGTTAGGGTTCGTTCCAACCACGCCCGGCAACTGGGTCTTTCACTGCCACTTCGCGACCCACGTTGGAGAAACCGTGAGCCTGCATGGAGCAACCGATGCACACGTTGCTCCATCGGCCGGCGGCGATCACGCCATGCCGGCGCACGATGCGCCCGGCGGGCACACGATGCGCGGCCTGGTGATCGGCATGCATATCACGCCGGCTCCAGGGTACAAGGAACTCGATCCCGCCAACCGCCGCGTGTTGAACCTGCTGATCCAGAAACGCGCCAATGGGCTCGTTGGGGGGCAGCCCGCGTATGGATTCCTGCTGCAGTCGGGAACAGAGGTGCCGGCCACTGACTCGGTCCGCATTCCCGGACCAGTGCTCGAACTCAAGCGCGGTGAGCCGGTGCGCATCCTGGTGAAGAACAACCTGGACGAACCGAGCGGCGTCCATTGGCACGGCCTCGAGATCGAGAGTTTTCCGGACGGGGTGCCGGATTTCAGTGGCATCGGCGACAAGATCATGCCGCCGATCCCGCCCGGCGGAACATTCGCCGCCGAGTTCACTCCGCCGCGGAGCGGAACGTTCCCCTACCACTCGCATCTCCATGAACTGCGACAGATCGGCTCCGGGATGTACGGTGCCATCATCGTGAGTGATGCGCCGCGCGATACGACGCGTGATCACCTCATCATTGCCGGCGGCGGTGGACTGCCGATGTTCCACAAGCAATCGCCGACCTTCCTCCTCGTGAACGGAAGAGTCACACCGCGACCCCTGCGCATGACCGTCGGCGACACGAACCGCGTCCGCATCGTGAGCATTCACGCCGATTTCGTGCTCAACTACCGGTTTGGTACGGAGACCGCAGCGGCGCGCTGGACGCCGCTGGCGCGCGATGGCGCGGATCTTCCGCCGGCCCTTCGTGTCGCGCGGCCAGCCACCGTCAGCATGGGTCCCGGTGAGACGGCGGACTTCACCTATGTCCCCACTCAGCCGGGGCGAATGATGCTGGAAGTGTGGATCGAGGGAGGACAACGCATCGCCTTGCCGGTCGAGGTGAAGGCACGCGTTGCGGCATCCAGGCGCTGACAGCCGCCCACCGAACTGGACAGCGGTCTCTTCAACACGCCGGGGAGACCTTCGTCGCGACTGGAACGATGAAAGGGACTTCGCCGTGCCTTTCCATGCCTTCACCGTGAAGCCGGCGCTTCCTCTGGCAATTCGCGGTAGTGTACGCCTGCTCCATGCGTTCCCGAGCCCACCCCGAAGGAGGCTGTTATGAGACCAGCATTCGTCAGAACGTCGATCAGCGTTGCACTTTTGGCCACCGCAGTTGTGTGGAGCTGTGCCGGCGAGGATGGACCCGCGGGGCCGAATGGTCCAGCGGGTCCACCGGGACCGCAAGGACCGGCCGGGGCCCCCGCGGTCGTCGAGACATTTACGGCGACGTTGAACAGCGCGAACGAGGTGGCCAATCCGGCGGTCGTCTCCACCGGGGCCGCCACCGCAATCATTACTTATGTCGGGGGCCAATTGCTCTTCCGGGTCGACATCAACGGCATATCCAGCGTGACGCGCGCGCATATCCACGGTCCGGCGTCGGTGAGCGTCAACGCCGCGATTCGCGTCAACTTCTATGAGCCGCCGGCAGGCACGACGCCGCTCAACTTCACGGGTAATGCGACGCTCGCCAACGGCGTCGCCGGCGCTCCAATCGGGATGAGCATGGATTCAGTTCTCGTCCTGCTGCGGAACGGCAACGCGTACGTGAACGTCCACACGACCACGTATCCGGCAGGGGAACTCCGCGGACAGATTACCAAGGTGCAATAGCTTCGACTCGCCTAACGCGACGAGCCGGAGGAATCGTGCGACTCAGGATCAACACGATGGGATTCGCGCTCGTCGCGGGGGCGTGCGGTGGCGGGAGCGAGACGGTGGTCGCGCCGCCTCCCGCTCCTGCCTCGGCAACTGTCACCCTGTCGGCCGACCGGTTCGTGCCAGACACAATCACCATTCGGGTCGGCGGGACGGTGGCGTTCGTGAACCAGTCCGGGGTCCTTCACGACGTAGACTTCGGCACGCCCCAGTTCCACCTCGCCGCGTTCGATGCCGGTACGCGGTCGCTCGTCTTTCCGACAGCGGGCACCCTCCCGTTTCATTGCAATATCCACGCAGGGATGGAGGCGACGCTCGTCGTGCGGTGAACGCGGAACTCGTAGGGTTGATCGCGCAGAGTACACTATCGTCCCACCCAGTAAGCCACCTTCACCAGGAACGTGTTGTCCGGTCGCGCTCCGAACAGATTCCTGTAGTCACGGTTTGCGTCGAACGTCCCCTCGTCGCGATCGCCTTGCTCACGCCCCTGCGTCCAAACGAGAAAGAGCGTCGACGCCGGACGATACTCCCAGCGCAGCACCGCACTCGCATTGAACTCTTTCTGGTTGAAGCCGGCGAGCGTTAGGTCCACCGGACGGAAGCGCTCGTCGTACTTCGCCGCCCGCGGCGCTGCCAGCTCGCGCGGCGTGGAATACTCTCCCGTCGTCACGAACGGTTCGGCGTAGAGTTGGAGCGAAAGCGTCGGCGTCGCCGTGTAGTTGAGACGCGCGGTGAAACTCAGCAGATCCTGATCGAGATGCGCGAACACGTAGTGCGTCGTGTCCGAGCCGATGACGCCGAAGTTGGCGTAGTGCTGTGTGTTGTCCCGGTTGCGCTGGTACCGAGTACCAAGCTCCCAGTTGAGGTTCGAGCGGGTGCGCACTCGTACGTACGGCCGCACCCGCCAGAGGCTCGACCGGCCTCCGTCGGCGATGGTGTAAATCGCCGCCAGGCTCGGGACGATCTTCCCCCGCGGGTCCGTCGAAATGTTGACCAACGCGTTCGACGCCGCCGAGACGCGGAGCGCGGGGCCACCGCGCGCACACCGATCGCAGAAGACCGGGCCCACATTGTCGGTCCACATCGCCAGGCTGAAGGTCGACGAGTTCCGGAATTCGGCGTTGACGTCCAGCTCCACCGTTCGACCAACCGCCATTCCCGCGGCCGAACGATCCTCGACGAGGAGTGCAGTGGCGCCGGCGTTCCGCCAGAAACGCGAAGGCTTAACGGACCGGAGGTCAGTGTAGAATTGAATAGTTTGCAGATCGGCGCGCGTCAGGAAGCCGATGTCGTTCGTCTCGAAGCCCGGCGTTGTCACCCGATAGCTCGCCCCGTAACTGAGCGCGCCCTGCGACTTGTCGGCGGAAATCGATCCTGATAATCCGCCCAGCGAGGTGCGAGTCGAATCGTAGTCCAACCCGGCGTCGGGACGCTGATAGGAGTGAACACTGGTGCGTTGCGTCCTGGCGATTGCCTCCGCGGTACCCGACACGCCGCTGGCGGCGATCGATCCGGCGAGCCGCAGCGATCCATTCATCATCCGGTGCCGGCCATCGATGCCGGCTGCGAACGCTGACCGGCGGAGAAACCGCTCGGTCACGCCGTCGAGCGCCCGCTCTACCCCGGTGAGTATCATTCCGATGCCGCTCTGACCCTGTCGGAAGTCCTGAGTGGCGCGGACGGCCGCATACATCGTCCGAGGCTCCAGCGTCGCGTCGCCCACCGACACCCGGTCGGTGACGGCCGTCAATGCGCCTAACGTTGCGCCGCTGGGCAAGCGCCCGGTGAGCTTGGCGGCGCCGAGGATCGTGCTCGTTCCGGGAATGTCGGAGCCGGGCGCGGCCAGTCCACCGAGCTGCGGCGTGCGGCCGATGCGGCGCGAGTAGAAGAGGCGGGACTCGTCACCGCCGAACGAGAAGACGCCATTCCCCTCGAGGAAGAACGGACGCTGCTCGGACAGGAAGTTCTCGAAGGCGGTGAGATTGAGCTGCGCTGGATCGGCTTCGACCTGGCCGAAGTCGGGATTGATCGTCAGGTCGAGCGTAAGGTTGGACGTCACCCCGTACTTGAGATCTCCGCCGATCTCCTGCTCCTGCCGGCGGGCGACCGCTGTGGCGCGTTCCAGACCCCGGTTGCGGGCGATGACGTAAGGCGAAGCTTCGAGACGGCGGGGAGATGTCAGTCCGACGAAGCCCGTGACGTCCGCAAACTTGGACGCGATCCCCGGCTTCGTGCGATCGAACACCGGCCAGCTGAGCTTCTCGTTCGTCCGCGCGATCTCGCGCATCACCATGATCCCGAACGTATGCTCTTCAGCCGCGGCATAGCGAAGCTGCGACAGCGGAATGCGGAACTCGGCGGACCATGAGACGGAGTCAATTCTCGTCGCGACGTCCCACACTCCATCCCACGAAATGTCTTCGCGTGCATCGTCGAACGTGGCGTAGTCACGCTTCACACCAGCGGGATTCACGGCGAATTCGAAGCCGCTGCGCTTGTCGTGATAGGAGTCGACCATGACCTTGATCTGGTCCGACGTCGTTTTCACATCGCGGCGCGACAGAAGGGAAACGATGCTGTCCGGCCGCGGATCGAACGCGCGAACGAAGACGTAGAGGTTGCGGGCATCATAGGAGAACCGGGCCTCAGTGCCCATCGATGGCGTGCCATTGACCGTCGGATCGTAAACACGGAACTCCGTCACCGGCGTCGCTGACCGCCAGACACCATCGCGATC
>CAZSNV010000009.1:0-40587 GCA_964608035.1 uncultured Gemmatimonadaceae bacterium
GGCGGATGTCGGGGAGAAATCCCATGTCGAGCATCCGGTCGGCCTCGTCGAGAACCAGGTACTCGACGTGGTCCAGCTTCGCGTACGGCTGCCTGAGGTGATCGAGCAACCGGCCGGGTGTAGCGACGATCACGTCGACGCCGCTGCGGAACGCGTGCTCCTGCTGCCGCATCCCCACGCCGCCGAAGATCGCTGCCGCGGTAATCGGTGTGTGCACCGCGAGATCGTTGAGTTCCTGCACGACCTGCGCGGCCAGCTCACGGGTGGGAGTGATGATGAGTGCGCGCGTGGTGCCGCGCTTCGCTCCGATGAGCCGGTGAAGAATCGGCAACAGGAAAGCGGCGGTTTTTCCACTCCCGGTCATCGCGCACGCCAGGACGTCGCGCCCCTCCATCGCGGGGGGAATGGCGTCGGCCTGGATAGGGGTTGGCTTGACGAAGCCGAGCTCCTTGACGCCGCGTTGGAGGTCGGGGTGGAGCTTGAGGGGGCCGAAAGGCACGTGACTCTGGGAGGGGGGATGGCGAAGCCGGCGACAGAATGAATCGCGCACGCCGGAGCGAAAGGTACTTCGCCAAGCGGCACTTCCGCGCCTCGGAGTCAGGCGTGAAGGGCGTTTTGCTTCTTACTGCTTACTTCGTGCTGCGTGCAGGAAGAAGCAATCAGCAATCAGCCGTCTTCTAGCTCGCCGCGGCCACGTCGGGGTAGGCGTTTGCCAGCGGGAACCCGGTGCCGGCGAGTTCACGCGCGGTCCAGCCGACGACTCGAAGCCGCACTTCATCGGGGACATCGCGGTGCCGTTCGGCGCTGCCGCTCACGAACAAGTTGGCACGCGCCTGCAGGATGTGCGGCGGCAGCATTTCGAACGACGTCTGGTGGTCCTGCATGTAGCGGAAGCTGCACTTGTCCGCGACACTCGCGACTTCCTCGTCTGAGAGCGGCCGTACCCTGAGGAATGACGCGATCTGCCGGATTACCGCCGGCAGGTCCTTCTTCATGTCCTCGAAATAGACGAACAGCACATTCCGCTGCTCGTTCGACCAACGCCACCAACCGAGCACGTGATCGGTCCAGGTGCCCCACCACATGAGGTCCTTGGAGCAGTACCATTCCTCGAACGCCTGCATGTCCGGAGACATCACTCCCACGTTGGTCTGGACGAAGTCGACACAGCTGGCGAAGCACGAAGCCGGATGACGCGCCACGTAGATGAAGCGGGCCGCGGGATCGTACGGGCACAGAATCACCGGAAGGTGCGTCTTGATGATCCGGCTGGGGTGTTCCTCCCCGAGCAATGGTGCCTGCTCGATCGGCACGCTTCTGCGTCCTTCGAGCCAGGGCGAAACGGCGTACATCGCCGTCCCTTTTTCCACGAGGTTCCCGTTTCCCCGATGAAGGATCTCGTAGACCACGTGCTGCATCCACGTCGTGCCGCACTTCATCTGGGTGACGACGAAGATGTCCTCGGGCTTTGGCTGGTACCCTTCCGCGCGCTGGAAACTTTCGACGCTGCAGCTCCCGACCGGTCCTGACACACCCTTGAATTGAATTCGGGCTCGCCGGAAATCGAGCGTGGCCATGCGGCCGTTGAGCCAGAGCATCGGCGCGAGGAGCGATGCGTGCCGCGCCAGCGTGCGCTTGAAACGCTCCCGTTCCGCGAGCGAGCGGCCGTAGTACTTCAGGCCGACCGTCTGCTCATCCTCCCATTTGAGCACGGTCGCGAGGTAGATCCCCATCGCGATGTAAAGGGCGACGACGATACCGAGAATCCAGAAGAGCCAGCTCACGGAGAAATGCAGAATGCAGAATGCAGAATGCAGAATGCACAACGAACGGCGTAGACTGAACTATTTGGTGACGTATCAGTTTCCTTCACTTCACTCCTCACTCTGTCTCGCATGCGCACGCCGTAGCCGCCGCGATCCCAGTGCATCATGAGCATGTCGCCCTGCACGAAGATACGAAACCGCTCTTCGGACGCCGGCAGGTTCATGTGAAGGTCCAGCGGGATGCGCGCGACGTCCTGGCCGCGATCGTACGCCGTCCCCCATTGTCCGGTCTGCTTGTTGACGATGAGCCAGCTCTTCGTCTCGGTGGGGAGGAGCCACAGCGTATAGAAACCGGCCGGTACATGAACCCCTCCGACGTCGAGATCCTTGTCGGTGCGGAATTGCGTCGCGGCGTTGGCGCCTAACCGCCAGGTGGTGTCATAAGGAACGAGCTTCCCCCAGATCTCGCGTCCGCGTTTGGCGGGACGACCGTAGTCGATCATGATCTCGGCGGTCCCGATGGTCGCGCGCACCGTATCGCGCGTTGAGGCTGCGCCCATCGCCTGACCCCCGGCGTCGCGCGCGGCCCACGCATTCGCGATGGCCGAAACGTCGGCGTCAGGCAGGCGGGTGACGAGGAACTTCTGGGTCGTGAGCGCGCCGTCGCTCCGGATGATGTTTCCGGTTGCGTCGAGCCGGAAACCGGTGCGAAGTACGAGTCCGGCGCTGGATCCGGCCGGGGGTGTGCGGGCGATGATCTCTGCCGAGTCCGATCCGAAGAACTGCACTTCCTGCACCGTGGGCGATTGTTGTTGCGCCCCGAAGCCAAACGTCCCCACAGCGCCCGCGCGCGCGGCCTTGATCACCATCTCGTACTGGAAGAACGAGCCCGGAATCGTCGGCAGCGTGCCGCGCGGCGCCGCATGGCGCAGTGTCACCGGCTGCCCGTTCTGCACGATGTCGCGGAGCACGCTGTCTCCGGTGAAACGCAACGTGAGCGGCACGGGCGCGTTCGGCATTGGCGACCCATCGGCGCGCACGATGGCGTGCCGGTACGAACTCACCGTGCCATCGGCGTTCAGCGTGATCGTGTACCGCACCACATTGGTCGCCGGCGTATGTCGTACCACGGTGCCTTCGATGCGATCACCGGTCCGCTGGAAGCGCTCCACCGCGATGGTGTCGGTGCCGAGTCGGACGACAAAGGCGCCGGTTTGGGCGCTGACGACTGTGGGGACGGTAAGAAGGAACGTCGCGGCAATACGGCGGGCACGCATAGGATCAGGAATCAGGTGGCGAAGGAAGTGGACGTTGAGGGGAGACTTCGGGAGATGCAAGTATGGCAGCGATCGCTGGAGTTCCCGTACATTGTGAGTCGACGCCACGTCCCCTGCCTCAGCTCCCCGTGGCTGCTTCCCCGAGGTCCTTATGCGAAACCCCCTGTTCCTCCTCGCCGCGTCCGGCGTCGCGACTCTCGTTCCTGTCAGCCTGCAGGCACAAGCCGTCGCGGAAATGCCTGCGGCCGCGCCAGCGGCTTCGGCGCCTCGCCAAATCGGGTCGGCCGACATCAAGGCCTGGAACACCATGCGGCAAACGGCCCTCTCGAATGACGGCAAATGGTTCACGTACGTGATCGGACCCGCCGAAGGCAACTTGACCCTCATTGTTCGGAGCACGGCTGAGGGAGCCACCGAGTCCCGCATTCCTGTTGGCGAGAACGGCGGCTCCGTCGTCATGTCCGGCGATTCAAAGTGGCTGGGCTACATTGTCGCGCCACCGCGGGTCGATTCATCGGCGCGTGGTCGCGGAGCTGGGCGAGGTGGCGCGGGCACTAACGCCCGTGGCGGTGGCGGTGGGGGCAACATCGCCAGTCAGTCGGCGGACAGCAGCCGGCGGCAGCCGGCGAACAAGTTCGTCCTGATGAACCTGGCGAGTGGCGAGAAGACTGAATTCGATCGGATTCGTCGCTTTCAGTTCAACGCCGACACCGCGACCTGGATAGCTCTCGTCGGATATCCGCCTGGAGCTGTGAACACGGGTGCCGCGGGTGCCGCGGGTGCCGCTGGTGGTCGCGCTGGTGGACCTCCAGCCGCCGCTGGCGGTTCCGTCGGCGGGGCGAGCGTGATCCTCTACTACATCGAAAGCGGCGAGCGGTTCAACATGGGACCGGTCGGCGAGTTCGTCTTCGATGAGTCGGGCGCATGGCTCGCGTACACGATGGAGACGTCAGACCAGGTTGGGAACGCTGTCCAGCTTCGCAACATGAAGACGAGCGTCGCCCGCTCTCTCGACAGCGAGCAGATGATCTACCGGCACCTGGCGTGGACCGACAGCTCACGCGGCTTGAGCGTCATGCGCGGCAAGATCGACGAGGCCCGCCGCGACACGACATTCACGCTGGTGGCGTTCACCCAGTTCGGGCCAACCGGGCCGGCGAAGCGCATAACGTTCGATCCGACCGGACGACAGGATTTCCCGAGAGACTGGAAGCTCGCCTCCGACCGTGCCCCTCGTTATGCGGCGGACTTCTCCGCGGTGTTCTTTGGAATACGCGAAGGGGTGAAGCCCGCGTCAGCACTGGCGGCGGGCGGGCGTGGTGCCGGCACCGGAATTCAATCAGGCGCACCAGGAGCCGGGGGTTCGATCAACCAGGCGGCTGGCGGCCGGGCCGGTGGAGCGAACGACGAAGTCTCGCTCATTCTCTGGCATAAGGACGATCCCCGCCTGCAGTCACAGCAGATCGTGCAGGAACAGGCAGACCGGAGCTTCAACTACCTCTCGCAGTACCGCTTCTCCGATGACCGCTTCGTCCAGCTGGTCGCCGATTCCATGCGATCGTTGACGATCACGCCGGGCGACAAATACGCCTTTGGCACGGACAACCGGGACTACCAGCAGGTGGCGAGTTATTCGGGTCGGAACTACATGGACGTGTATCGCGTCGATCTCTCGACCGGGAAGTCGACTCTCCAGATGAAGAAGAAGCCGGCAGTCGGTCCGATGATGGCCTCGCCCGATGGCAAGAAACTCCTCTACTGGGGAAAGGACGGGCACTACTGGGTGCTCGACCTTGCCACGGGTGACACGGTGAACATCACCCGCGGCGTCGCTGCTTCGTTCGTGAACACCGAGGACGACCACAACAACCTCTTTCCGCCACCCACGCAACCACGCGGCTGGGCTAAGGACAACTCGGCCGTCCTCCTCTACGACAACTGGGATATATGGAAGGTGCCGGTGAATCCGGCCGCGGGACGCGCAGTGAACCTCACCGGCGACGGGCGCCGCACGCAGGTGCGATACAATCGGACGTACCAGTTTGACGTAGCCGCCACTGGCCGGTTTGGCGGACCTGGTGGTGGCATCGACCTGACCAAGCCGTTGTACCTCGGGACCTACGGCGAATGGACCAAGAAGGAAGGACTCTCGCGCGTCAATCCCGACAAGCCAGGTGCCGAGCGGCTGGTGTTCGACACCGCGCGCCTCAACATCAGCAAGGCACGCGATGCCGAAACGTTCGTGTACACCCGCCAGAATTTCACGGAGTTCCCGAATTACCACGTGTTCACGACCGGCTTCAAGAACGGATACCAGATCACCGACGTGAACCCGCAGATGAAGAACTTGTCGTGGTCGAGCGGGACGCAGCTGATCGACTACCGCAGCGACAAGGGCGACCGGCTGCAGGGCGCGTTGTACCTGCCCGCCAACTATCAGCCGGGAAAGAAGTATCCGCTGCTGGTGACGATTTACGAGCGACGCTCGCAGAACATGCGTTCGTTCGTGTCGCCGAGTGAGACGCGGGCGCCGGACCCGGCACTGTACACGAGCCGCGGCTACGCCGTCCTCGATCCGGACATCGTGTATCGCGTCAACGATCCCGGCATGTCGGCGGTGTGGTCCGTGATACCAGCGGTCAAAGCCGCGATCGCGACGGGCATGATCGATGCGGCGAAGGTCGGACTGTGGGGACACTCATGGGGCGGATATCAGACCGCGTTCCTGGTGACCCAGACCAACATCTTCAAGGCGGCGATCGCCGGCGCGCCGCTCACGGACCTGGTGAGCATGTACAGCTCGGTGTACTGGAATACCGGCGGGACGAACCAGGCCATCTTCGAGTCGAGTCAGGGGCGGTTCACCGGGAACTTCATCGACAACTACGACGCGTACATCCGGAATTCCCCGGCCTTCCATGCCAAGAACGTCAAGACGCCGTTGATCCTGCTGCATAACGACAAGGACGGCGCCGTCGACTTCAATCAGGGCATCACGTACTTCAACACGCTACGCCAGCTGGGGAAGGACGTGATCCTGCTCGAGTACCAGGGCGAAAACCACGGCCTGGCCCGGCCGGCGAACCAGCGGGACTATGCGGGCCGAATGACGGAGTGGTTCGATTACCACCTCACCGGTGCGCCGCCGGCGGACTGGATCATCAAGGGCGTGCCGAGGATCAAGATGGCGGAACACTTGGCGGCTCGAAAAGATTCCGCTGCAAAAGTCATTATTCCGTAGCCTTCGGAACTGGACGGGAGACGGGGGACGGGAGACGGGAGACTGAACCCGCGCTCTCTCCCGTCCCCCGTCGCCCGTCCCCCGTCGCTTTCTAGTCGGCGCGGAGCGCGACCAGGGGATCGACTCTTGTGGCGCGCCTCGCAGGCACAAGGCACGCCGATAGTCCCGCCACCGCCAGCACCAGGATCACGGATCCGAAGATCGCCGGATCCCGCGGCTGGACATCGAACAGCAGGATCGTCATCAGTTGCGCCACGCCGGCCGCGAGCCCAAGTCCGAGGACGAGACCGATCCCGAGCTGCCACGCCCCCTGGCCGAAGATCATGCTCACCACGTCGCGCGCCTGGGCGCCTAACGCCATCCGGATGCCGACTTCGCGGACGCGGCGGCTGACCGCGAACGACATCACCGCGTACAGTCCCACCGACGCCAGGAACAACGCGATCAGTCCGAAGATCATGAACATCGTCCCGAAGACGCGGATGAACCACGTCGGCCGCGCAAAGGCCTCCTCCATCGAGTAGACCCAGTAGATCGGGATGTCGGGATTGAGCGAGGAGACCGCCTGGCGGACCTGCGACGTGATCGCCAGCGGATTGCCAGTCGTCTGCACGGCGAAACTCGCGAAGCTCGAGTGGTTCTGCGACAACGGAACGTAGAAGTACGGCTCGCGGGGCTCCTCAGTGTCTCCACTGTATGATGTCGGCACGATGCCGACGATCGTCATCCACGGCCGCTCGCTGGTCCGACCACCGACACGGATCCGGCGCCCGACGGGATCCTTTCCCTCGAAATAGCGCTCGGCGAACGTCTGGTTGATCACCACCACCGGCAGCCCAGCTTCACGATCCGTTTCATCGAGCACCCGTCCTTTCACCGCCCGGATCTCGAAGGTTTCGAAGAACCCGGGCGAGACGGTGTTGTAACTCGTGTTCGGGACGTCGCGGTCCTCGTTATATGTCACGCCCTCGACGGTGAAGTCGTTGCCATTGCCGCCGACCGACGGGAGGCCGGCCATGAGCGCTGCCTGACGAGTTCCCGGGATCTGCAACAAGCGCTCGCCGAGCTGCTCGTAAAAGCGTTTCTGCATCGCCGTATCGGTGTACGTCGCCGGGAAGCCGACGCGCGCCGTGAAGATGTCGTGCGTGCGGAAGCCGGGATCCATCGTGCGGAGCTTGGTGACGGACTTGATCATCAGCCCCGACGCCACCAGCAGTCCGCACGACAGCGCGATCTCGAAGACCACGAGGACCTTGCTCATCTTGCCGATCTTCAGGCTCGAGGAACCACGGGTCTCGTCCTTGAGCACTTCGTTGAGGTCGGAGCGGGACGACTGGTACGCGGGAATGATCCCGGAGAACATGGTCGCGCCGAGCGAGAGCAGGACGACGAATAGCAACACCGGCGGATGCAGCGCGATGTCGATGAAGAACGGCGGCTGGGTGTCAACGATCGCCCGGTTGAACAGGGTGATCCCCACCCAGGCCAGCACCGTGCCGAGGACGCCTCCCACGGCGGACAGCACGAACGCTTCGGTCAGGAACTGCCGGATCACGGCCCCGCGCGTCGCGCCTAACGCCGTGCGGATGCCGACTTCCTTCGACTTGTGCGCCGCCCGATCCAGGAGGAGGTTCGCCACGTTGGCGCAGGCGATCAGCAGCACGAAGAAGACCGCGCCCAGCATCGTGTACAGCAACTTCCGCGGCTCCGGCCCCATCTCGGCGTCGACGTAGCCCATCACCGACGCGTTGATGTTCTCGTTCGTCTCCTTGTACTCCGTCGCCAGGCGCTGGGCGATGGCTTGCACGTCAGCGGTGGCGGCCTCCATCGACACGCCGTCCTTCAGCCGGCCGACGACCGTCAGCCAGTTTCCGCGGCCGCGCTGCAGCCCCACGGGATCGAGTTGCAGCGGAAGCCAGATCGCCGCGTCGTCCGGGAATCGAAAGCCCTCGGGCATGACGCCGATGATGGTGTACGGCTCGCCGTTCGCGCGGAGCGCCTTGCCGACAATCGCCGAGTCGCTTCCGAAACGCCGCTGCCACATGCCGTAGCCGAGTACGGCCACCTTCGGACCGCCCGGCGCATCTTCGCCGGACTGGATCACGCGACCCAGATGCGGGCGAATGCGCGAGAGCTCGAACGTCGACGCGGTGACCCAGGCTCCGGTGAAACGCTCCGCCTCGACTTCACCACTGACGTTCACGGTGCCGGTGTAGTACGCCCCCAGTGATGACAGCGTTTTCTGCTGGTTGCGATAGTCGACGTAGTCACCGATGGGAGTGCCCATGTTCCGCGAGCCGGTCACCGGATTGGCGCGGACCATCTGTACGATCCGATTCCCTTCCTGGAACGGGAGACCCTTCATCAAGGCCCCGTAGATGATGGAGAACATCACGGCGGTGAGCCCGATCCCCAGCGTCAGGGCGAGCGTGGCGACGAACGCCAATCCGGGACTCTTGGCGAGCGAGCGAATGCCATAGCGGACGTCGCGGAGCAGTGCGTTCATGCTGAGTGCCGGGTGCAGGTGTGGTGACTGCGGCCTCCGACCTACGCCTGGTTCCACTGTCCGGTTTCGGTTGACCTCGCGGGATGTCGGCCTGACGAGCTAGTATCGGGGCGACTTTCGTCACTCCTGTCCCCTTCAGATGACAGCATCGCCCAACCTCGTGCAGGCGATCGGCCGCTGGAGTTTCGTGGCCCTCGTGCTGAACACCATCATCGGCACCGGCGTTTTCGTGCTGCCGGGGACGCTCGGCGGCACGCTGGGGTGGTCGTCGATGCTGGCGTGGCTGCTGGCGGCGGGGCTCACCGGCGCGATGATCTTCTCGTTCGCCGAAGTGGCGTCGCGGTTTTCGAACGCTGGCGGCGCGTACCTCTACGGTACCGCGGCGTTCGGTTCGTTCGTCGGCATCCAGATGGCGTGGATGGGTTATTTCGTCCGCTGCATAACGGCGGCGGTGCAGGCGAATCTGTTCACCACGTACCTGGTTGAACTGTGGCCCGCGGCAGCGGGCCGTCCGGCGCAGGTCGGAGTCACGGTCGCGTTCATCGGACTGCAGGCGCTGGTGAACATCCGGTCGGTCGGCTCGGGCGCCGCGGTCAGCAACGTGTTCGCCATCGTGAAGCTGCTGCCGCTGATCGCGTTCGGCGCGCTGGGGATCGTGTGGCTGACCATGGGAAAGGCAGCGGCGCCGGCGGTGGCGTCGGATCCGACGTTAGGCGGATGGCTGAACGCGATGGTCCTGCTGATGTTCGCCTACGGCGGGTTCGAATCGGCGCTCATTCCGGTGGCGGAGGCCAAGGATGCCCGGCGCGACGCGCCCTTCGCGCTCATTACGGGATTGGCGCTGGTCACGGTGGTCTATCTGGCCGCACAGCTCACGGTGCTCGTGACGCTGAGCGAACCGGCGGCGACGAATCGCCCCCTGGCCGCCTCGGCTCGCGTTATGCTCGGAGAACCCGGAGCGATCATCATCACCGTCGCGGCGCTCATCTCGGTGTACGGGTGGGTCGCGAGCAACATGCTGAACGTGCCCCGCCTGACGATGGCGATGGCCGAACGGGGAGCGTTACCGGCGTTCTTCGGGAAGATTCATCCCAGATATCGGACGCCGTACGTGTCGATCATCGTTTTCGCCCTGATCTCGCTGGCGCTGGCGCTGCAGGCGGGGTTGTTGCAGAACCTGAGCTTGTCGGCAGTCTCCCGCCTTCTTCTCTACGGCGGTGTCTGCTTGTCCCTTCCGGTCTTCCGGTGGCGTGAGAAGCGCGGCGTGAGTACTCCAGGCGTGGAGCCGGCGTTGTTCCGGGTGAAGGGCGGGCCTGTTCTCGCGGCGATTGGAGTAACGTTGTCCCTGTTGCTTGCGACGCGAATGAGCGGTAACGACGCGATCAAGGTGGGCTTCGTCTTCCTTTTCGCCGCCGTGCACTGGTTGTTCGTGAACAAACGACGTGAAACGGGATACGGGAGAACGGAGTAACCGAACGGCAGGAGGACTTATGCGCGCGTGTTTCACTCTGCTGGCCTGCGCAATGTCTACGACGGTCGCCGCGCAGCGGCCCACGATCATCAAGCTGCCGCCAGCCGATGCTCGACTCGCGACGGCGTTCACTGCAATCACATCGATCCGTGAGTTGAGCGACGGTCGTATCCTCGTGACCGATCCGAGTGACCTCCAGCTCGTGGTGGCGGACTTCCGGTCCGGAGACGTGCGACAGGTATCGCGCCGCGGTGGTGGACCAGGCGAATACGGCATGGCGGCGCCGGTCCAACCAATCGGCAACGACTCGAGCCTCATGGTGGACCTCATGCAGCGCCGCTGGCTCCTGCTTCACACTGATCGCATGGTAGCGACAGTCTCGCAGGACAATCCTGTCGTTCGCGACACCAAGGGATTCGCGTTCGGGACGGATCGTCTGGGGCATGTCCTGATCATCGGTTCAAGCACTCCGCCCGACGGCCAGTCGGTGAGCACGATGCGGGACTCCTCGTTCTTACTCCGCGTGCACCGCGGCTCTGGGCGGACGGATACACTCACTCGGATTCTCGACCGCTCGATGGTCCGGACTATTCAGAGGAACGCGAAGGGAGAAATCACTTCCAGCAGCGCTCGGGCTTTGCGGCTCAGGGTTGGCGAGCAGTACAAGCTCCATGAGGACGGCTGGCTCGCGGTGATACGCATCAACCCTTTCCGTGTGGACTGGCGATCCCCTGATGGCCGGTGGACACTCGGTGCTCCCCTTCCCGTGCCGGTCCTTCGCATGACTGAACGGGAGAAGCAGGCCAGCCTGGCACGCACCGCCGCGTCCAGGGCGGCGAATCCTTCTTCAACGCCGCTCCCACCGCAGTTGGTGACACCCGATGATGACTGGCCCGACGTCATGCCGCCCTATCTCCAAGGCGAGATTACGTTCTCTCCAGCAGGGCAAGTGATCTTCCGCCGACAGCCATCGGCGGACCAGCCGGGTGTCGCGCACTACGTCGTGGACAGGCGCGGCCGGCTGCTGGGGATGATCGAAATGAAGGACAACGAGCGGCTCCTCGCGCCGGGTTTACGCTCCATCTATGTCGTCGAGACCGATGCCGACGACTTGAGGTACGTCAGGCGTCACCCTTGGCCACAAATCACCGTGCCTCCCGGCTAAGCGTCTGCGGTCGTGATTGCGTATCCCATAGCGGGTCCCCACTTTCGCTTGACGTGCGCCTCCGGCCAGCCCGCCCGGATGAACCCGCTTTCACGGGATCGTAAATCGATGATTGCCAAGTGGATCCACAGCCGTGTCGTCTGCACGTCGCTGGTTACTGTTGTCGTTGCCGCATCGGCTGTTGGTGCCCAGGACAACGGGCCGAAGCGCTGGACCGTCGACGACGTGATGGCGCTCAGGGGTGTCGGCGAGGTCGCCGTCAGTCAGGATGGCAAGCGCATCGCCTACGTTGTCACCGAGCGGAACACCGAGTCCAACGTCACGAACTCCGACGTGTGGGTCGTCTCGGCCACCGGCGGTGACGCGCGCCGCGTCACGTCCGGGCCACGTGCGGATCGTGCGCCCCAATGGGCGCACGATGGTTCGTGGATCGCGTTTCTGTCCGATCGCGCCGACAACAAGCGCATGCAGGTCTATGGCATCGATCCGAGCGGCGGCGAGGCATGGCAGATGACGCGTCACGACAACGCCGTCTCGTCCTTCCGCCTATCGCCGGACAGCAAGCGCCTGGTGTACCTCGCGTCGTCGCCTGCATCCCGCGCCGAACAGGACCTCGACAAGGCGCGGGGCAAGGCGATCGTGCGAGACAGCGCGTACGCCGCTGACTTCACGAAACTCTGGGAAGTGGTCCTCAATGCGCGGGAACCGGCCAACGGCCGCGCGATCTCCCCGGAAGGGTTGCACGTGACGTCGGTCGTGTGGGGTCCGGATTCGCGTTCAATCGCCTTCAGCGCACGCCCTCAGCCCACACTGGTCGCTGCCTCGCAAGGCGCGGCGTACGTCCAGAGCGAACCAGGCGCCGAGTCACGCGCGATCACCACGATGAAGGGGAGTGAGGAAGTGGTGGGATGGCCTTCTGCGTTGGGACTTCTTATCGAGGCGTCCGGTGAGTTTCTGGGGACCGCCAACACGCGAATCTGGGTGGTACCGATCACGGTCGGCGAACCGATGTCGCTCACTGATGCGCTGGACGAGGACGCGTCGTATGTCTCCGCGAGCGCGCAGGAACTGCTCGTCGAAGCGGCGGTGAAGACGGGGCGCGCGCTGTTCAGGATCCCGCTGGCGCAGGGCAAGCCATCCGGACCACCGCAGCGCGTCAGCAGCGATCGATTCAATGCCGGCTTCCGGTCGGTTGCGGGAACGGTCGCCTTCACTTCGGAGTCGGGAACCGAACCTCCTGAAGTCTTCGCATCCACCGGCGCCACGTTCTCGCCTCGCCGCCTGACGAGTACCAATCCGCAGGCCGGCGCGTTCGGGCATGGGGCGCAACGCGTTGTCACGTGGAAGTCGGCTGCCGACAGCGAGTCGATCGAGGGAGTCCTGACGCTCCCCGTCGGTTATCAGGAAGGCACTCGCGTGCCGCTCCTGGTGGTTGTGCATGGGGGGCCAGCGGGCGTCTCGTCGGCACGCTACCCGTCGACGAACACGGCCTACCCGGTGCAGATCTTCAGCGGCATGGGGTACGCGGTCCTGCAACCCAACTTCCGTGGCTCGACTGGATACGGCCAGCGTTTCCGGGCGCTCAACAACGGCGACATCCTGGGCAAGGATTGGATCGACGTGAATTCCGGAGTGAACGCGATGATCCGGACCGGCATCGCCGACTCCACCAAGATGGGGCTCATGGGATGGAGCTATGGCGGATTCCAGACGTTCTGGGGCGTCACGCAAACACGCCGATTCGCCGCCGCCAGTTCCGGTGCAGGGGTCAATGACCTGACCGCGTTCTTCTCACAGACCGACATCTCCGATTACCTGGGCATGCTCCTGAACTCGGTGCCCTGGGACAAACCCGAGTTGTGGGTCGAGCGGTCTGCCTACCGAAAAGTGAAGGACGTCACGACGCCGCTCCTGATCCAATCAGGCGACGCCGACCGGCGCGTCTCGCCAGAACAGAGCATTCAGTTCTATGAAGCGATGAAGCGAATCGGAAAGGCCCCGGTGAAGCTCGTGCTGTACCCGGGACAAGGGCACGGCATTACCGATCCGCGACTCTCAAAGGACCGGATGCTCCGCAACGTCGAGTGGTTCTCGTACTGGATCCCGGTGGTGGGACAGAAGCCGGTGATCCGGATGAACTGAGAGGTCGTTCTCGGTCCAGTTCGCACGCTGCGAGCAGCATGCAGAAAGCAGTAAGCAGCGTACTTGTTCACTTCCCGATAGCTGCTTACTGCTTACAGCGTGCTGCCTGCTGCTTCAGGGAATAATCAGGCGACAACCGAGAGCGCGCGCACCAGGGCGCGAACCGCTTCCGGATCCAACTCGCTGCGCCGGGATCCGGGATCGCTGGGTCCGAACAGCACCTCCCGCCGGTTATGTGTGAGCGCGGAGCGTGTACGCGTGGGTCGAGCGTGCAGCTCCGTCACACCGGACCGGTCCACGAGCTCAGCGGCATGATCGGCGCGAACACCTCCGCCCGCGACCATGGTCATGGCATCTCCAGCCCGCCGCGCCAGGCGCGCGATGGCGTCGGCGCCCACGAGCGCGCTCGACGCGCCACCCGACGTCAGGATCCGTTTCACGCCAATCGATCGCAGCACCTCGAGCGCCCACTCGAGTTCAGGGGCGAGGTCGAACGCGCGATGGAAAGTGAAAGGGAGGGGATCCGCCGCCTCGACGAGTGACTTGGTCGCATCCCGGTCGACAGCCCCGGTCCGCTCGAGTACTCCACTCACTATGCCGTGAGCTCCGCCGCGCTTGGCGGCGTCGATGTCGCGACGCATAACGTCGAGTTCCGCGTCGTCATACGTGAAATCGCCGCCTCGCGGCCTGATCATGATGAACGCCGGCACGTCGACGCCTTCGAGGATAGCCATGACGAGTCCTATGCTGGGCGTAGTGCCGGCCTCGGACATGCACGCGCAGACCTCGAGACGAGCAGCACCCGCTTCCGCGGCCTGGATCGCCTCGGTCAGCGTCTCAACGCAGATCTCCACCAGTGAACCGGTGGACTGGAGGGAAGGACTCGCGGGTGAGCGGATTTCAGGCAAGGACGATGGGTGGTGAAGGACTGGAGAATGATGGGCACCGGATCGTTAGCTTCAAAGCGATCTGCCTGGTCCATTTCTCAGCGAAGCGTGAACCAACTCGATCTCTTTCCAGAGCGCGTGACCGTCGAAGCCGTGGATGCCCGGTCGGCGGCCGGAGACCGGTCACAGGTCAAGGCAATCTTTGTGGTCCAGTTCGAGCGTCGGCCCGGTAAGCATCAGGTCTTCCACGATCGTCACGGTTGGTACTGCGCTGAGCACGGTCCGACGTGTCCCGCAGTGCAAGCGGCAAAGTCGCGAGCACGTTAGGGATCCCGCGCAAGCGCAAAGCGGCACTGATCTCTCCTCGGACGCCCAACGAGTGCTTCCGGGTCGCGCGCCAAGTCCACATGTTCGTTCATCCCCGTCACCTGTCACCCGTCACCCGTCACCCGTCCCCCGTCCCCCGTCCCAAGTGGTCATCGACTCCGTTCGCCGCTCCGATGTAGACCACCAGCAGCGACTGCTGGCGGCGGAGCGCGATCGTGCCGAGCGACTGCTGAATGCGGTCCGGCTGGTGGTGCTGGCGCTGCTTTGCGGAGCGGCGCTGGCCTATGCGCCATCGCTCCCCCGCGCGCTGAACATCGTCAACGCGTCGCTGCTGGCGATCACGCTCACCTGGACGGTCGGGCAGCATCGGCTCTTCTATCATCGCGATCGTCTCCCCGGTTGGCTGTCGGTCACCAACTCGGTCGTCGACATTACGTCCGTCACGGCGCTGGTTGCCGCCTACGGCGTTGCGTACTCGCCGGGGATGGCGCTCAAGGCGCCCATCGTCGCTGCGTACTTCGTTATCCTCGCTGCGCTTCCGGTTGCATCGTCGACGCGAAAGGCGGCGTGGGTGTCGGCGCTGGCCGTCACCGAATACGCGTTGTTGATCACCGCGTTCCTCCTCAGCGGACGCCTGTCGACGGTGCTCAGCCCCGTGGCGGCGAGCACCTCGGGCTCGGTATCGCTGCTGGACGAAGGGGCAAAGATCCTGCTCCTCGCCTGCGCCGGCGCCGTGGCCACGTACGCCGCCCACTGGCAGGAACGGCTCTCCCGGCGCTTTTCCGAGGCCGCCCGCGAGAGCGAACAATTGCAGGCTCGGCTCGACCAGGCGCGACTCCAGGCGCTGCGGCTCCAGCTCCAGCCGCATTTCCTCTTCAACACGCTGAATACCATCACCGCGCTGGTGCATCGTGACCCACCGTCCGCCGAGCGAATGGTGACCGGCCTGAGCGAACTGCTGCGTGTCTCGTTAGGTACGGCGGGCGAGCAGGAGGTCCGGCTGGATCGCGAACTCGAGGTGCTGCGCCACTATCTCGACATCCAGCTCGTGCGCTTCTCTGATCGGCTGTCGGTGCGTTTCGACATCGATCCCGCGGCGCGCGAGGCCATGGTGCCGAGTCTCCTGTTGCAGCCGCTGGTCGAGAACGCGATCAAGCACGGCATCACGCCGCGCGTCGCGGCGGGGCATCTCCACATTGCCGTGCGACGTCGCGACGACACGCTGACACTCGAGGTGCTGGATGACGGCGTCGGCACGCGAGGGTCGCAACCGCTGTCGGAAGGCGTTGGACTGGGCAACACCCGTGCCCGCCTGGCGTCGCTGTACGGAACCCAACAGCGTCTCGACGCGGGGGCGCGTCCCGGCGCTGGCTTCAGCGTGAAGATCGAGATTCCCTTTCATACCGAACCGCGCTGGCCGCGCGAGCCCGTCGGAGGAGGGAGCGCATGAGTGATTCGCCGATCCGTGCGCTCGTCGTCGACGACGAACCCATCGCCCGCGGTCACCTCCGCGCGCTGCTCGAGGACCGGGGCGACGTGCTGGTGGTGGACGAATGCGGCGACGGGCGCACCGCGGTGGAACGGATCCGCGCGCTGGCCCCCGACTTCGTGCTGCTCGACGTGCAGATGCCGGAACTCGACGGGCTGGATGTCGTGCGCGCGATAGGCCCTGATCGCATGCCGCCAGTCGTGTTCGTGACAGCGCACGATCAGCACGCCGTCGAGGCGTTCGAGGTGCACGCACTCGACTACATCCTCAAGCCGGTGCATCGCGCGCGTTTCAATGGGGCGATCGACAGAGTCCTCGGTCTCATTCGTTCCGGGTCAGCGGTCAACCGCAGTCGCCCGTTGGCCGAGGTGCTGGAACGGCTGTCACCCGGGTCGGAACGATTGGCTATTCGATCCGGCGACCGCGTGCTCTATCTCCGCATCGCCGACATCGACTGGATCGAAGCCGCGGACGATCTCGTCCGGCTCCACGTTGGAAAGACGACCCACGAACATCGCGCGACGATGGCACAGATCGAACAGCGCCTCCCGCCGTCGCGATTCATGAGGATTCACCGCTCGACGATCGTGAACGTCGAGCGCATTCGGGAATTCCAGCCCTGGTTTCAGGGCGACTGGATTCTGGTACTGGCCGACGGAACGCGGTTACAGTCCGGGAAGAGCTACCGAAAACGCATCCGCGAACTGATCGACGGATAGCTCCCTCACCGTAGCCGAAACGCCGTTTACCGGCTGTACTCGAGCCTTGGCCGAGAAATCGTATCGGCTTACGAGGGACTGGCTTAGCGTCCCCCCGTAGCAGTCCGCCTCGCGAGATCGAGGCGGACTCGGGCTTTGACCATTCCGGAGGAACGCAATGCGAGTCATTCGTCTGACCTATCTCGTTGTCACGTCGGCGCTGCTCGGATGCGGAGGAGGGGGCGGCGATGACGGTGGCACTACAGGTCCTCCGCCACCACCGCCACCGCCGGGCCCGACACAGACCCTCGGTTCGATCAGCACCAACGTCACCACGATCAGTGTCCTGGCGGGGAACACGCAAACGATCACGGTTTCCGCATTCGATACGCAGAACGCGGCGATCTCGAATCCTGGCTCGCCGGTCTTCACCTCGACGAGCGGGGCCGTCGCCGAAGTGGACGGACAGGGTATCGTCCTCGGGCTGACGCAGGGCACCGCCACGGTGAATGTGTCGCTGACGATGGGGAGCGTCACCAGAACCGCCACCGTCACGGTCAATGTGTCAGGCGTCCTGCCTAGCGATGCCGCCGTCGTCGCCAGCTCCGGCGATTACGTCTTCACGCCGAAGAACGTGGCAATCTCACGGAATGGAACCGTGACCTGGACGTTCGGTGGACTCGAGCACACGGTCACGTTCTCGCAGACGGCGGGTGCGCCAGCCAGCATCAGCACCGGCGGCTACTCCACGGCGGTGAGTCGCACGTTTCTCACGGCCGGCAACTTCCTGTACAACTGCTCGATCCACGCGGGGATGAGCGGCCAGATTGTCGTGCGGTAGGCTGGTCCGGTTCTGAACGGATTTGGGGGTGTACCGTTGCCGATTGTGGGGGCAGGGCTGTACACGTATCGACAGCGGTACATCACCACCCGCACTTGTGCGTTCCGCACTTGTGCGTCCCGGACTCGTGCGACTCGCTTGCGTGCGTTCCGCATGCTTACGTCCCGCATGCGTATGACTCACGTAGCGTTCGCGTTCGGAGCAATCGCGGTCCTCGGGTTCACGCCGAGCGGCGCCGCGGCCCAGGAGCGCGTGCTCGAGCGGCACCCGTTTTCCGATCCGGAAGGCAAGTTGCTCGCGTTCTATTCCGCCGCGATGGCCTTTTCGCCCGCCGGACTGGCGCCTGACGAGTCGAGGCTGTCGTTCATGCTGGAAGTGTCGCATGTGCCGTATCTCAACAAGGCGCAGCGACGGCCGTCCATCGACAAGCCGGAATCGACCAACCTCGCGCCGTTCTTTCCCCGTCCGCGAGTGAGCGTGCGGCTCGGCTCCTGGCGCGCTGAAGCCAGCTGGATCCCTCCGTTGCGGCTCTTCGATGTGAAGGCCAACCTCGGCAGCGTCGCAATCGCCGGCCCGTCGGCGCGAGTCGGCGCAGTCGGCGTCACCCCCCGCGCGTGGGTGACCTTCGGGCGTGTCCAGGGAGCGATGACCTGCTCGGCGAGCGAAATGATCGGCAACGGACCCGACCTCGAGTTGTACTACTCGACAGTCTGCCACGGCCGGGAGAGCGACGACTGGTTCGAGCCGCGTATGCTCGGTGGCGAGCTCATTGCTTCGCGATCGTTCGGAGAGGGCGGCACTAGCGCTTACGCGCTACTCGGCGGACGCGTCGATCGCACACGTTTCGACATCGGGGTGCTGACCTTTTCCGGTGAACGCGACCAGGACCATCCCGTGCTGCAGCTGAGAGCGTTCCGTCCACACGGCGCCGTGGGTGCGTCATGGAGGGTGCGACGTGGCGTGTACGCCGGTGGTGAATTGTTCTATGCCCCGGGGAGTTTGCTGACAGGACGGGTGGCCGGACGATGGGTGGTGCGCCAATGACGCTCGACCGTGCTGGCGCCCTGGTGCTCGTCGCTTGTGTCGGTGCCTGCGCCGACTTCGAGGGCATCGTGTCGTCGACAGGATTGCCTGACGTGGTCGTGGAAGCACCGCAGTTCCAGCGGGACATCCTGCCGATCGTTGAACGGCGATGCGGCATCGGGGGCTGTCACTCGGTGTCATCGCACCAGGGCGGACTTGTCCTCACGAGGGAATCGGCCCACGCCGCGCTCGTGAACAAGCCGTCGCAGCTGCACCTGGGCGAAGTGCTCGTGCGTCCCGGTGACGCCGCCAACTCCTGGATGGTGATCGCCATTGGGGACAATGCGGCGCGACGGATGGGACTCGCGCGCATGCCGCTTGGCTCGGGCGCTCTTACGCCGAACCAGATCCAGACGATCGTGAACTGGGTCAATCGCGGAGCGCCAAACGACTGATGGATACGCCGGTCACGCTTCGCCTTGGAACGGGAAACGCCCGGGTGTCGTTCAGCGTGCGCTGGTTTGGAGTCGTGTTCGTCCGCGGTTCGTTCGACGGAGTCAGCGGAACAATGTCGGTTCCCGGATCGGACTCACAGGAGGCATCGATCGCGATCCAGGTCGAGAGCCATTCGGTGCGCACCGGCATTTCGCTTCGTGACCGGCACCTGCGCGGCCTGCGGTTCCTGGATTCAGCTCGGCATCCGGTCATTCGCTTCGAGAGCGAACACGTCACGCGGCGCAATGGCGTGTGGGACGTTCGGGGCCGGATGTCGCTTCGTGGTACTGAGCGGATCGTGTCCGCATCGGTTGCCGAGGAGCAGGTGTCTGGCAAGGAGCGGCGACTCACGACGGAATTCACCGTGCCCCGCCATCCGCACGCGATCGGCACCGCCAGGGGCATCCGCCGCCTGAATCCGCTGCTGTGGGCGATAGGCGACGAGGTGACGCTTCGGGTCGAACTGGCGGTACCGGCTACGCTGCACCACCCGACAGCGGAACACGCCCGCGCGCGCTGACTGGCCAGGCCGTTTCGACGACCATCCCGCGGACGCCGTGGATGATGTCGTTCAGGTGGACGACGATGCACACATGGTTCGGCACGATGCGCACGACGTCGCCCACCCGAGGCTGCCAGTCGCTCCCGCGCAGGTCGAGGATGCCATGTTCCTCGGACATGCGCACGACCCGGATGTCGGGGTGGTCGAGCAGGCAGCCGAACCCGGCGTCATCACCGGCGGGCAGCGGCTCCCTGCCTAACGCCTTGGTGCCGGCATCGACGACGGCCTGGCCGGGGACGGCCGTGCTGATCACCGTGGCCAGGACGGTCAGCGCGCAATCTTCCCACCCGCACGCGCCCAGTTCGACCGTCGCCCGGTCGTTGTAGACGTAGGTGCCCGGGCGGACTTCCGTCACGCCGGTGACTTCGTGCATGCGCCAGGCGGCCGGCGTCGAGCCGCCGCTGACGACGTCCGGCGACAGGCCCGCGTCGCCTAACGCCGTCAGCCAGCGTGCCAGGTCATCGCGCAGGCGCGCCAGAACCTCGTCCTGGCGGGTGATGTGCTGGCGCACATGACCCGGGTAGAAGGCGATGCCGCGATACCTGAGCGGCGACAGGGAGCGCACTCGTTGGGCGATCGCAACCGCATCGTCGGGCGTCGCGACGCCGACGCGCCGCATGCCGACGTCGATCTCGACGTAGACATCGGCCTCCCGTCCGGCGGCGTCGGCCGCTTCGGCCAGCGGCTCAGCCGCTTCCATGGAATCAATGGCGACGGTCAGGCGCACATCCGCGGCGAGGGAAAGGACGCGCCGCACCTTGGCGGCGCCGACGGGGGGATGAGCGAGCAGCAGGTCCGAACAGGCGTCCGCCATCACCTCCAGCTCGCGGGGCGTGGCGCAGGTGAGCCCCGCCGCACCCATACGCAGCTGCTCGGCCGCGATGCGGGGAGACTTGTGTGTCTTGACGTGCGGCCTGAGGGCGAGTCCGTGCAGCACGCAATACGCGGCCATCCGGTCGAGGTTGTGCGCGAGCCGGTCGAGATCGACCAGCGCGGCAGGGGTCTCGAGTTGGTCGAGGAACTGGGGAGTGATGTTGCTGCGAGGGAGAGACATGGGAGGGCGGCTAAATGCTGCTTTCTGCTTACTGCTTACTGCTTGCTGCTTGCTGCTGCTCGAGCTTAGTGCTGCGCTTTGCGCTTTGCGCTTTGCGCTTTGCGCTCAATCACCACCACCCCAGAATCTTCCACCACGTAACACCCAGCACCGCCCACAACGGAATCGTGACGAGGGATGCCATGAATCCTATGCGCCACCAGTCCCGCTGGGTGACATACTTTGCACCGAAGTAGATCGGCGCCGGCGTCGTTCCGTAGTGCGTGAGCGACGCGCTGAGGTTGGAGAAGTACGCCAGGCCCAGCACTGCCAGCGTCACCGGCGCCCCGGCCCCCAGGGTGACAATGAGAAACGGCGTGAACATCGCCGTCGCATGGGCGGTGATGCTTGCGAACGCGTAATGGGCGTAGAAGTAAATCAGGAGCAGGACGGCCAGGGCGGCCCACCAGGTCCATCCTACGGTCCACCCGGCAACCACCTCCGCGAACCGCTTGGTGATGCCGGTCTCGCCTAACGCTTCGGCCATGCGCACCAGGCCGCCGTACCAGATGAACACGTCCCACGCCGGGCGCTGCGACATGATGTCGTCCCAGTCGAGCACCCGGGTCAGCAGGAGCACCGCCACGCCCACGAGCGCCACCACCGCGTAGTGAATGTCGTGCCACGCCTGCGTGATCCAGAGGCCGGCGACGAGCAGGAAGACCAGGAGCATCATCCGCTCGTCGCGGGACATGGGCCCCATGTTCCGCAATTCCTCGTTGGCGAACTCCGTCGCGTGCGGCGTGTGCTTCACTTCCGGTGGATAGATCCGGTAGATGAGCAGCGGCACGAGGAGAAGCGCGACGATACCCGGCACGATGCTGCCGATCATCCATTTGGCGTAGGAGATTTCGTAGCCTGCGGCATCGAGCGCGAACTTGGCGATCAGCACGTTCGACGCCTGCCCGGTGAGGAACATGGCGCAGGCGACGACGTCGCACTGATAGACCGTCGTCATGAGGTATGCGCCGAGTCGCCGGGCGGTGGGTCCGGGCGTGGAGTCGTAGGCTTCGGCCAGGCTGCGCGCCACCGGAAAGAGGATGCCGCCGGCGCGGGCGCTGTTGGACGGCACGATCGTCGCCAGCAGGGTGTCGGTCGACACGAGCGCGTACGCCAGGCCTAACGAGCGCTTGCCCAGCACCCGGATGAACATGTAGGCGATGCGACGCCCGAGTCCCGTCTTCAGCACGCCGCGGGCGATGAAAAACGCGCAGAGGACCATCCACACAATCGGCTCGGCGTAGCCGCGCAGGGAGTCGGCCGGGGTCATGGTCCCGGTCACCGCGATGGCGCAGACCCCGAGGAAGACAACGGCGCCCGCCGACAACGGCTGGACGATGGACCCGACGATCGTCGCGGCGAAGATGGCGAACAGTCGCCAGGAGGCGGTGGTGATTCCCTCGGGCGCGCCGAAGGCGAGGATGATCAGGGCCGTGGCGAACACGGCGGCCCAGCGCCAGATCACCCCCGGCGGCGAGGTGGGGCCGGTGGGTTCGCCCGGTACCGGCGGTGCCGACGGGGTTGGCATCGGCCAAAAGTGCAGACGGGGGACGGGGGACGGGAGACGGGGGACCCAGGGGCAACGTGCAAAGTGCGAAGGCGGTTGCCCAGCACCAGCTCCAGCAAGCAGTACCAGTACTAGTAAGCAGCAATCAGTACGCAGCTTTGGGTTGCTTCCACGAAACCTTCCCCGCCGGCCCTGTGTCAGAAGGGCGCCCCAAGGACAGGGCGAAAAACTGAACCCAATTCAGTGTCAGAATCCCAGCTTATCTCCCGGGCCATCGAGGGCGACCCCAGCGCCCAGCGGGCGCTGTACGACGCCCACGTCGACCGGGTGTACCGCCTCGCGTTTCGCGTGGCGGGGGATGACGACCTGGCGAGGGACTTCACCCAGGAGGCTTTTATCCGCGCGTTCGACCGGTTGCCGACCTTCCGACGAGAGTCGTCGTTCGGTACATGGCTGTACACGATCACGATGTCGGTCGCGCTCAACGGCATCCGCTCGATCCGCCGGCTGCGCACACGCGAGGTGAGTATTGACCAAGCTGAGTTGTTAGGCCGTCATGACCGTGTGGCGGACCCGGATTTGAAGGTGCGGTTGCAGAAGGCGATTGAAGACCTTCCGCCCGGGTATCGGACGGTGTTCCTGATGCACGACCTCGAGGGCTACACGCACGAGGAAATCGGACAGGTGCTCGGCATCCAGTCGGGCACGTCGAAGGCACAGTTGTTCCGGGCGCGTGCCCGGTTGCGCGAGGTCCTGGCGGACTTCGCTGGAGCATGGACCGCATGAGTGAAGAACGCTTCGAAGCCTGGTTGAAGGAGAACGCGGCCGACTACCATCGTCCGCCCGCCGAGGTCCCTCGCGACGAAATGTGGGCCAACATCGCGACCGCCCGTCGCGCGCGGCCCGCACGCTCATCGCGCATCGCGCATCGCTCGTCGCTGTTCCAGTATGCCATCGCTGCTTCCTTGCTCATTGGAGCGGGAATCGGGGTCGGCTACTGGATGCGAGGGCCCGCGGCCGGCGCGCCCGCGAATGTCGTAGCAGGTTCGTTCGCAACGGACTCCGCCGTTCGTAGCACGATATACGAGGTCGCCTCCGTCCAGCATCTCACCGCGGTTGAGGCGATGCTCACGTCGTTCCGCGCCGACGAGCGGACTGAAACCGAACCATTGCAGCGCTGGGCGCGCGACCTCCTGTCGAGTACCCGGCTCCTGATGGATTCACCGGCTGCGGAAGACCCCAGCCGTCGCCAGCTGCTCGAGGACCTCGAGTACGTCCTCGCGCAGATTGTTCAACTCGACCCCAAAGCCCCGGCGGAAGATCGCGCAGTAGTCGATCGCGCGATCAATCGTGAGCAGGTGCTCACCCGCATTCGCTCTTCCATTCCCGCCGGTTTATCGAGCGGCTCCTGAGGATCTACCACCAATGAAGATCATGTCCCGATTCATTCCTTCTACCGCAATCGCGATGCTGGCGACGCCGATGATAGTCGGGTCGCAAGCCGTAGTGGATCGCGAAGCCCTGGCGGCGACCGCGGCGACCGCGGTGAGCGCGCCGGCGATTGCGCGTGCGGCACTTGTGCCGTCGGCGATTGCGGCTTCGGCACTTGTGCCTTCGGCACTTGTGCCTTCGGCCATTGCACACTCCGCGATCGCGTATGCGGCAATCGTCATTCCCGCCAACTTTGGCAACGAAACCGGGCGCCAGGCCGACTCCGCGCTCCGCGTCGCGAAGCGAGTGATGGACGACGGCGATTTCCGCGAGGCGGCCCAGCTCTTCGCGCGGCTCGCCGACCGCTATCCCCGGAGCGCGCAGGCAGGAGAGGCACTCTACTGGCGGGCCTTTGCGCTGTTCAGCGCAGGCGGCTCGAGCAACCTGGCGGCTGCTCTGGCGTCGTTGAACGATCTGAACCGGCTCTACCCGTCATCGCACTACAACCAGAATGACGCCGGCCCATTGCGGGTCAGGGTCTGCGGAGAGCTGGCCCGCCGTGGCGATGAAGCCTGCACGCGCGAAGTCGTCTCGACGGCCACGTCGACATCCACGCCCACCACAACCCGATCGTCGCAGGGCGGCGGGCAGACGAGTTCCTGCCCGAGGGACGACGATGACAACGACGAGCGCATCATGGCGCTCAACGCACTCCTGCACATGAACTCGGAAGCAGCGGTGCCGATCCTCGAGCGCGTGCTTGCCCGCCGTGACGAGTGCTCGCGTGCGCTGCGAAAGAAGGCAGTGTTCCTCATTTCGCAGAAGCGTACCGCTGGAGTCGTCGATATCCTGCTCAAGGTCGCGCGCGAGGACCCATCTCCCGACGTGCGCGAGCAGGCGGTGTTCTGGTTGAGCAACGTGCGCGATCCACGCGTCGTCGACGTGCTGGCCGAGATGGCCGCCAACACGAACGACCCCGCGATCCAGGAGAAGGCGATCTTCGCGCTCTCCAATACACGGAGCGAGCGCGCGTCCCAGATCCTGCGGGACATCGCGCAGCGCGAGGGTGGCGCGAAGGGCCCGCGCGAACAGGCGATCTTCTGGCTCGGCAACCGCCGCGATTCTTCGTCCGTTGCGTTCCTCCGCGGCCTGTATTCGCGGATGACCGATCGCGACCTGAAGGAACGCGTCCTCTTCTCGGTTGCCAATCAGCGCGGCACCGACAGCGGCACGTGGCTGATCGCGATCGCGATGAATGAGCGCGAGAACATGGAGTTGCGCAAACAGGCCTTGTTCCACGCCGGGAATCAGCGCGCGGCGTCACTCTCGGAAATTGCCGGTCTGTACGATCGCGTCAGCGACAAGGAGATGAAGGAGCAGATCATCTTCGTGCTCTCGCAGAACAAGGCGGAAGCGGCGGTCGACAAGTTGATGGACATCGCGCGCCGTGACTCCGATCGCGAGCTGCGGTCGAAGGCAATCTTCTGGCTGGGGCAGTCACGCGATCCGCGCGTGATCAAGTTCCTGGAGGAGCTGATCAACCGATGAGACACACAGCGATCACCATGATCACGCTCGCCGCGCTGGGTTTACCCAGCGCGGTGGCGGCGCAGAGTGTGGCCGCGAGCGTGAACCGCGTCCGCGAAGGCGACGTTCGTTTGACCTTTAAGTTGCGACCCGGTGTGTGCGGAGACGGACGCTCTATCTGGACGTCGGGCCGGACAAACATGAATTACAACGACGGCAGGCCGTCACGGGACGTCGAATACGACATCGATTGCGAAACGGGTCCTGGCCGGCTCGTCGTCGTTCGGAGGGACGGAGAAACAACGGACCTCCGGTTCTACGTCGGCGGCCGGTGGCGCGCCTCATCGTCGGCGACGGACATCGGAATGGTTGGCACCCGCGACGCTGTCGATTACCTGATCGGGCTTGCCAACTCCAGTGACGGAAAAGCCGGCCGCAACGCCATCTTCCCGGCCACTCTCGTGGACAGCGTCACGATCTGGCCGATGCTGATGCGCATCGCGCGCAGCGATTCGCGGCCTACCAACGTTCGCCAACAGGCGACGTTCTGGTTGGGCCAGCTGGCTGAGGAACCGGCGACACGTGGCTTGACCGAGCTGGTCGGTGATGCCGCACTGGATCGGGAGGTTCGCGAAAGCGCGGTCTTCGCGCTGTCGCAGCGGCGCAATGGCGAGGGCGTTACGGCGTTGATCAACGTCGTACGCACCAGCCGTGATCCGGAATTGAGGAAGAAGGCGCTCTTCTGGCTGGCGCAATCGAAGGATCCGAGAGCGCTCGACCTGATCGAGGAGTTGCTGACGAAGCGATAGACGAACCTTCGAGCAAGAGCGCCGCCGCCGGTCGTCCCGGTGGCGGCGCTTTTTTTCCGCCATCGTGCTCCTTGACGCGCCTTAGATCAGAACGCGTTCTTCAAGTGGAAGGCTGAAGGCAAGTGGAAGGCTGAAGGCTGAAGGCTGAAGGCGGAAGTGAGGAACGCCACCCCTCTGGCCTTCAGCATCGTACCTCTGACCTCGGACTCACGTGTCAATCGTATACCTGAACGGCCAGTTTCTGCCTCGCAGCGAAGCCAAGCTCTCCGTCGACGAACGCGGATTCTTCTTCGGCGACGGCGTCTATGAAGTGACGCGCGTGGTCCGCGGCCGCCTGTTCGAGTGGGACCGTCATGCCAGACGCCTGGCGCGCGGGCTGAGGGAGCTGCGAATCGATCCCGGTCTCGATCTCGAGGCCATCCGATCCCTGCAGGAACGACTCGTGCGCGAGAACGAGATGCTCGAAGGGCAGGGCACGGTCTATCTGCAGATCACGCGTGGCGCAGCACCACGGACCCATCATTTCCCGCCCGCGGGAACTCCAGCCACGGTCTTCCTCTCGGCGACACCTTTCACACCGCCAAGCGAAATCAGGGGGCGCGGCGTCGGCGTGGTCACCTATCCCGACTACCGGTGGACACGCTGCGATTTGAAGACGGTGAATCTGCTTCCCGCCGTCATGGCCAAGCAGTTCGCTACCGACCACGACGCGTTCGAGGCAATCTTCGTGCGCGATGCGGTGGTCACCGAGGGATCGCACACCAACATCTTCGGCGTGATTGGCGGCGAAGTCCGCACGTACCCCAACTCGAATTACGTGCTGCCGGGCGTGACGCGTGATGTCGTCATCGAGCTCGCACATGAATTGGGCATTCCCGTTTCGGAAACTCCGATCTACCGGCACGAGATCGCGACGCTCGAGGAATCTTTCCTCACCGGCACGACCACCGACGTCATGCCAGTCGTTGCCATCGACGGCAAACCGGTCGGCACCGGTCGGCCCGGGCCGATCACCATGCGTCTCTACGAAGCTCTCGCTCAGCGCCTGGCCAACGCGGCTGCCAAGCCCGCTCCCGCGGCGGCGATCGCATGATGAGAGCATCGACACTGGCAGCCGCGCTCTGCGCGGCATGTCTCGCAGGTTGCGCGCCGCCGCCCTCTTTTGCGCAGCAGGTGAAGCCACGCGTGCACGTCATCGCGACGGGTGGCACGATCTCCAACATGGGCAACGATCCGCGACGCACCGGAGCGGAACTCGTGGCCGGAATCCCGGGATTAACAGAAATGGCCGAGGTGTCGACCGAGCAGTTCAGCAACGTTGCATCGGGCGCAGTCACGCAGGAGATGCTGCGCGACCTGGCGCGGCGGATTCGCACGGTCCAGAGCGAATCGAATCCTCCCGCTGGAATCATCGTCACGCATGGCACCGACACGATGGAGGAGACCGCGTTCTTCCTCGATCTCACCGTCGGCGGTTGTGCCCCGGTCATTCTCACCGGCGCCATGCGCCAGGCCAACTGGGCGGGAGCGGACGGCCCGGCCAACCTGTTCAACTCCGTGAAGCTGGCCGCTTCACCCGATGCGCGCGGACGCGGGGCGATGTTGCTCATGAACGACGAGATCTTTCTCGCGCGCGAAGTCACCAAGTCGAACACCACGCGACTCAACGCATTCTCGGCGCCCGAGGGCGGACCGGCGGGTGTCACGGATCCCGACGGAGTTTTCTTTCGCTCGCCTCCACCGGCCACCTGTCCCGCCGCACTGATCGATCTCGCTCGCGTCGATTCGTTCCCGAGGGTGGACATCGTGTACAACCACATCGGCGCGGACAGCACTCTGGTGGACGCGCTGGTCGCGGCAGGAGCGAAAGGACTCGTCGTGGCTGGCGTTGGACGCGGCGGGACGACTCCCTCTCAGAGCCGCGCGTTGCGACGTGCGGCTGACAAGGGCGTCATCGTTGTCACCAGCAACCGCACGGGCGGTGGGCGAGTGGGCCGGCCCACGAGTCCGGATAGCCTTCGCGACGTGCCGGAGGGCCGCGGCGCAACGATCGGTGCGGGCGACCTCAATCCGCAGAAAGCACGCATGCTCTTGTCCCTTGCCCTGGCGACGGGACTGAAACCTGCCGCCATTGCCACACTCATCGCCTCCGTGCAATGACTCTCTCCCGTTCGCTCGCGACGCTGCTCGCACTCGCACTGACTCTGCCCGCTGCCGGCGTTGCCCAGAATGACGCGGGTAGAAATCCGGCAATTCGCGCCGCACTCGACCGCATTCGCGCCGACAATGTGTGGACCGTCGACCAGCAGGTTTCGATCTGCGAAATCCCGGCGCCTCCCTTCAAGGAGGAACGTCGCGCGGCTGAGATGAAACGGCGGTTCGAGGCGCTCGGGCTGCGCAACGTCCGTATCGACTCGATAGGCAACGTGATCGCCGAGCGGCCGGGCACCGGCGGCGGCCCGGTCGTGGTCATCGCCGCGCACCTCGACACGGTCTTTCCGGAAGAGACGGACGTGCGGGTGAAACGCGAAGGGACCATGCTGCGCGGGCCCGGCATTGGCGATGACTGCCGCGGTCTGGCGGTGTTGCTTGCCGTGGCGAAGGCCATGGGCGCAGCCAGCGTGCGCACCCAGGGGACCATCTACTTCGTCGCGAATGTCGGCGAGGAGGGCCCGGGCAACCTGCGCGGCGTGAAGCACCTCTTCGCCAGGTCGCCGGCGAAGATCGACTACTTCATTTCCGTCGACGGCACCGGACTCGGCCTAACGAGCAAGGCCGTCGGCAGCAATCGGTACAAGGTCTCGTACAAGGGCCCCGGAGGCCACAGCTACGGCGCCTTCGGGATGCCGAGTCCCATCCATGCGCTGGGGCGCGCGATCGCGAAGATCTCCGCCATCCAGGTGCCGCGTACACCCAAGACCACCTTCAACGTCGGGATCGTGGAAGGCGGGACTTCCGTCAACACCATCTCGCCACTCGGCGCGATGGAAGTCGACTTACGCTCGGAATCGCCGGAGGAGCTGGCCAAGGTGGACGCGTCGTTCCGGAAAGCGGTCGACGAGGCGCTGACCGAGGAGAACGCGCGGTGGCCCCAGTCGCGAGCGAAGGTGACGGTCGACATTCAATCGATGGGGATTCGACCCGCCGCCGCGCCGCCGGATTCACAGCGGATCATCCAGACCGCCCAGGCCGCGGCGCGCGCGTTGGGCTTCGAGGCCACCGGATCGGCGTCCAGCACCGACGCCAATTGGCCGATGAGCCTTGGCATCCAGGCAATCACCCTGGATGGCGGCGGCCAGGGCCAGGGCGCGCATTCGCTCACCGAGTCCTACGATGACGGGGACAAGGGGTGGATGGGGCCGCAATGGGCGCTGCTTACGATCGCGATGCTGGCCGGGATCAAGTAGAACCACGCTGAGTTGTCAGCACTGGGTGCTGGAGCGATTTGCTGGATCTGGGGCAGAACTGTGAGCCAAGGTCTTTCGGTTCGGGCGAGTTCACATGAACTTCCGGATCAACGTCAGCCGACCTCTTGCCGTTTCATTAGAGCGTCGCCCCGACCCAGGTCCCGCTCCTCCGAAACAGAATCCCATCACACGGACGCTCCAATGCTTTCGCTAAAGCGAGTGATCGAAACCACGCTGTCCCTTGCCTTCACTCTCGCGCTGGTTACTCCCGTCGAAGCGCAGGACGCAAACGCAAGCGCTCTGGATGCCGCCCGGGAATTGCTGGCGAAGGAAGCCTATGTTCGCCCACCCGACGTCATCCAGAAGCTCGTCACGGCGCCGCGTCATCTGAGTGTGTCACTGACCCAGCCAAGCCCTGATCGCCGGCACTTCCTGAAGGAACAGGTCGAAGGGCTGCCGTCGGTGAACGCATTCGGGAAACCGCATCTCTACTTCGGCGGTCTGCAGGTCGATCCCGCCGCCAACAGGTCGCGCGCGCTGACCACCCGCGGCGCAGTCGGATTCTCGCTCATCGACGCAACGACAGGGACGTCCACAGCAATCGAAACGCCGAAAGGCGCAACCGTCACTGGGTCGTCCTGGTCCCCAGACGGCAAACAGCTCGCGTACATCGCCAACTTCGAGACGGCGTCCCATGTCTTCGTCGCCGACATCGCGACGAGAAAGTCGGTGCAAGTCACCAAGACGCCGCTTCTGGCTACGCTGGTGACATCGTTGGACTGGACGGCCGACGGCAAGAACGTTGTGGTCGTGCTCGTGCCGGAACTTCGCGCTGCACAACCGAAGGCGCCGGCGATAGCCACCGGACCGAAAGTGCGGGTCTGGATGGACGGCAAGCAGTCGCCACAGCGCCAGTTCTTCAGCCTCCTCGAAGAACCGTACGACAAGGAGTTGATGGAATGGTTCGTGACCGGACAGCTGGCAGTCATCGACGTGAAGTCGAAGGCCGTCCGCAAGGTCGGATCTCCGGCAATGATCCAGAGCGCCGACGCGTCGCCAGACGGCCAGTACTTCCGCGTTACCACACTGCAGAAGCCGTTCTCGTACATCGTCCAGTATTCGTCATTCGGGGCGACCGATGAGATCTGGGATGGAACCGGAAAGGTCGTGGCGACGATCGACAAGCGCGCGCTGCGAGAAGTGCCGGACACCAGTGACACGGGCGGTGGCCGAGCCGGCGGCGGCGGAGACGGCGCGCGACGTGCGCTGGCGTGGATGCCATCGGGCCCGGGACTCTACTACCTCATATCCGACGCTCCCGCGCGCGGAGATACTTCGGCGGCTCCAGCGACCGGCGGTCGCCCGGGCGGTGCAGGTCGCGGCGGCGCCGGCGGCGGCAACAACCGGCCCGACCGGCTGATCAAGTGGAATCCTCCCTTCGGTCCGGCCGATACGGCGACGCTCTATCGTCACACGGGACCGTTGAACGGCGTGCTGTTCACCGACGATGCGAAGATGGTCTTTGCGGCGGCCACGGCAAACAACCAGGGCGAGATCTTCGCGGTTCGCCTGGATGATCCAAGCAAGCGGTACACGGTTGTCCGCCAGCGCGGCTACACTCCGTCGCTCGGTGCCGGTGGTGGGCGAGGTGGTGGAGGCGGTCGCGGCGGCGCAGCGGGCGACGATACGCTCGCTTTCTACAACAATCCGGGCACACTGGTCAGCAGGCGTGGATCGGCAGGTGCTCAGGTCGTCATGCTCAGCGCCGATAGCGCTGTCTACCTCCGTGGTACGCAATACCACCGCGATTTCCTGCAGAACGCGCCCCGTGAGTTTGTGGATCGGATCGACATCCGCAACGGCACCAAGTCACGCGTGTTCGAATCGGCGAAGGATGCGGTTGAAACCGTGAGCGCTCCGCTTGACGATGAGTTCACGAAGGCAATCGTGGTGCGCGAATCGCCGAGGGAAGTCCCTAACTCCTACCTGCGCGACCTGAAGTCGAATGCGTCGACCCGCCTGACGAACAATGCTGATCCTTCGCCCGAGCACACGCGCGCCATCCGCAAGCGGGTGCTCGTCACACGACCGGACGGGATCAACTTCGTTGTCAAAGTCACCCTTCCGGCTGACTACAAGGAAGGCACGCGCTTACCCGGAATGTTCTGGCTCTACCCCTACGAGTACACCAGCCAGGCCGAGTACGACCGCACGCTGCGGACGGAAAACGTGAACGAGTTCCCGGCAGGTGGCACACGCACGATCGAATACCTGGCCACGCAGGGATACGCGGTGGCCAACTTCAGCCCGCCCGTCATTGGGGAGACCGGACGGATGAACGACAACTACGTCTCCGATCTGCGCATGAACCTCTACGCGGTCATCGACGAGCTGGATCGGCAGGGATGGATCGATCGCACCCGGCTCGGCATCGGTGGACACAGCTACGGCGCGTTCACGACGGCCAACGCCCTGGTGCACACGCCGTTCTTCAAGGCGGGCATCGCCGGCGACGGGATGTACAACCGCACGTTGACGCCGACCGGATTCCAGAGCGAGCGTCGCGACCTGTGGGACGGCCAGGGCACGTACCTCGAGATGTCACCGATGCTGTACGTCGACCAGATGCAGGGCGCGTTGCTGATGTATCACGGGATGGAAGACCAGAATGTCGGCACCAATCCCATCAGCTCGATCCGCATGATGCAGGCGTTACGCGCGCAGGGGAAAAACTCCGCGCTGTACATGTATCCGTATGAGGATCACGGACCGGCCACGCAGGAGACGTTGCTCGACCTGTGGGGGCGGTGGACGGCGTGGCTGGATATCTATGTGAAGAATGCGGGGAAGAAGCCGCAAAAAGTCGTACAGTAGGTCAGAGGTCAGAGCTCAGAGCTCAGAGGGGGTCCGGGATTCCGGGCCCCTTTTTCTTGCCCCGTCATTCACCCTGCGCCATCGTAGTTGCAGTTCAACCCCAAACAGCGTGGCCATGCTTACCGAACTGTGGAAGAGCCTCGGAGCAATCCGCCCTGATTCGGCCGTCATTCGCGTAATCCGCGTGCTGGGTGTATCCGCGGTGATCGCACTCCGGGCAGACGCCCAATCGACTTTCGGCAATCTCGCGGCGGGGCCGTATAACCGGCTCGTGATTCGCGGCGCCATGGTGATTCCCGGTCACGGCGGACCGCCGGCCGGTCCTTACGACATCGTCATCGAGCGCAATGTCATCACCGAGATGATTCCGTTCGACCCCGTCAGCGCCGAGAGTCGGGGCGCTTCATCGCGGCCCACCGGCGATCGCGTGATCGAAGCCGACGGGAAATACGTGATGCCGGGGATGATCGACCTGCACACGCACATCCGCACCCAACCGCAGGAGAACGAGTACGCCTGGTACCTGCGGCTGGCGCATGGTGTCACCGGGATGGTCAACGCCCCGGATCGCGGTCTCGATTCCGCGCTCTTCCAGGCGAAGCGATCGGCCGAGAATACAATCCTCGCGCCGCGCATGTGGCCCATCTGGGGTTGGGGCGCGAACACGACGCGGCGTCGCGAGCAGCTCGAGGACCCGAAGATGGCTCCGGAGATCGCCCGCGAGATGGTCTCGAAGGGCGCGCGCGTCGTATCGTTAGGCAGCGTCACCTGGGATACGGCGCTCTTCGGCGCTGTGGCCAAGGCAGTGTGGGCGGCCGGCGGCATCACCACGATTCACCTGCCGCCGTCTACCATTGCGGTCGTCAACGCGGTGAAGGCTGCCTGCCTCGGCGCCACGATGATCGAGCATCACTATGGGTATGCCGAGTCGGCGCTGAACCGGCAGACGCAGGACTTTGTCCGGACCTACAATTTCGACAACGAGAATGACCGTTTCCGCGCCGCTGGCGCCGTGTGGCTCGAGGCCGATCGGGCGCGCCTGCTGACGCAGGTGGCCGATTCGCTGGTGAAGTGTGGCGCGACCATGCTGCCGACGCGCGTTGTGTACGAGGCGAACCGCGACTTCATTCGCGCGTCGAGTCTGCCCTGGCTGGAGAAATACACGCACCAGTCGCTCATCAACTGGAACCTGCCCAATCCCGCGTATCATGGCGCGTTCCATTACGACTGGACCTCGGACGACGAGTACTACTGGACGTACGCGTTCAGGCTCTGGGGCGACCTGATCGCCGAGTTCAACAAGCGGGGGGGGCGCGTCGCGTATGGGACCGACGACAACTACATCTGGGCCACGCCAGGCTTCTCGGCTGTTCGTGAGTTGCAACTGCTCCGAGAGACCGGCATGCACTCGCTCGAGGTGCTCAAGGCAGCCACGAAGAACAGCGCCGAGACGCTCCGTGAACCAAAACTCGGCCTGGTGCGACCCGGCTATCTCGCTGACCTCGTGATCGTCGACGGGAATCCCGCCTACAACCTGAAGTTCCTGTACTCGTTCGGCGACCTCACGATCGACAAGGACCGGAAGATGTTCCGGACCCGCGGAATTATTCACACCATCAAGGACGGCATCGTCATCGAGAATGCCCGGTTGATGGCCGAAGTCGAGCGTATGGTGACGAAGTCAAAGCAGGGTGTGCCTGCGAGCAACGCGGTCACCTCGCCATTCCTGATGGGCGTTCGTCCAATCATTCCGGACGGTCGTTAGCCGCAGTAAAAGATTTCAACACGGAGGTCACAGAGGTCACGGACGCAATCTTTGATCCAGGATGGCCTAACGACATTTGGCCTCCGAGACCTCCGAGACCTCCGAGACCTCCGTGAACTCCGTGTTAAAGTCTTTGACAGGACCTTCTTACGCAGCAGGTTCAGCGACGCCGCGCGGTAACCAGGACCTCGACATTGTCGTTGCGCGGATTGATGAAGTCGAGGCGCACTCGGCCATCAGCCGCGAGCGAAACCGTAGCCGGTATCGAGCAATTGGTCAGGTACCAGCCTTGAGGCAGCACCATCGCGTTTGCCGGCCTGCCGAACGCGCGATCCCAGACCAGTTCGTCGCCAACGACGCCATAGCGGCCGGCGTCGGTGTAGGTCTCCGAGATTCGCAGCCGGACCGATTGACCCTGTCTTACTGCCGGAAAGCGAATGACGACGACTTCGCTCTGCGCTGTGACCGGCTCGCCGATGTCGATCTTCGCGTCCGTGATCTTTGTGCCCTTCAGTGTTTCGACCACCAGCTTCTCACCGGTGTCCAGAATCAGCGCTGACGGATTCGACACCGCACTGCCGCCACGCACGATGTTGAGGTAGTTGTCGACCCCGGGACGCGACTCCGTGTAATCGTGATAGAGGTCGAAGGCATGCGTTTCCGGCGGCTGCAGGAAATACACGATCTCGCGATCCTGGCGCGCGCGCTCCGACAGTCGGCCGGCGCGATTGGGGCCGAGTGTCGGCGGTGTCTGCGCCTGGACGAGCGCCGGCAGGGCCACGATCAGGGCCGCACTGAGTCGGAAACTCACTTGAGCTTCCTCGCCTTCACGATGTACGGAACCTGGGCCGAACCGATGTTGATGAAGCTGACCTGAAGCCGGCCGTCGGCTTCCTGCCGCACCTGCGACGGGTAGTTGACGCTGGTGAGCTCGTAGCCTGCCGGCAGCACCACGGAGTTCTTCTTGATGCCTAACGGCCGGTTGAAGACCAGGGTGTCACCTCCGGCGATGTATGACGTGGCATCCTCGTAGGTCTTGTCGATCAGGATGCGCTGCTCACCGCCCGGCGGTACGGCGCGCGCCAGGTGAACCATGATGTATTCGCCGGTCGAGTCGGCGCCGCGAACGCCACCCGCTCGCGCCACGTCCCCGCGCACAACCTCGAAGCGGAGCGGCTGGCCTGTCTTTCGATCGATGACCGATTCATCGGTTGCGATGCTTCCACGACGGATCGGGTTGAAGTATTTCGTCGCCCCGGCCGTCGTGGCCGTGACTTCATAGATGATCCGGAACTTCGCGCTGCCCGGCGCCAGGAGCTCGTAACGCGTGTAGTGATCGGCGTCCGTCTGCGGAGCGGACTGACCGGAGGCAGAGGGCAAATGCAGAATGCAAAATGCAAAATGCAAAATGCAAAATGTCGATCGTGTCATGGCCCGGGGGAGGACGAGCAACCGAGGTATCTGCTCATTCGCAATTCTGCATTTTGCATTCTGCATTTGTCAGGCGCCCGCCGTCCCCGTCTTTGATTTCCGGTAGATCCAGAGCACGAGGATTGCGCCAAGCACCGACGCGATCAAGCCTGCTCCTTCACCTGGCTCGTACCAGCCCACGACGCGTCCAAGAAACCCCGCAATGACCGCACCCGCAATGCCGAGCAGCATCGTAATGAACCAACCCCCTGGATCCCTTCCAGGCATGATCCACTTGGCCAGCAACCCAGCCAGTAGACCGATCACGCACATCCAGATCAGGCCCATGCGATCCCTCCTCGGAATGGTGAGCACTCTGCACCGGTACACCCCGTCCGTCAGTTCAGCGGTTGGCCGGACTCAGGGAGAACGCCTGCAGCGTGGCACCCTCGCCGGACCCGGTCGCTATCACTACGAACTGGGTGCCAATACGGGTGCGATAGGTCATGGGATTCGCGTACGCCCGTTGGCCGAGACCGGTAGACCATCGAACGGAGCCATCGCGGGTGTCCACTGCGTAAAGCGTGCTTCCGCCTCCGCTCAGGAAGACGAGGCCGCCGCGCGTCACCATGCCGCCGGGTGCGCCCGACACGCCAAGCATCGGTGGAAGCTGGACCCCGCGCAGCGCCGGATGCTCACGAACCTCGGGCGAATCGCCGATCGGGACCTGCCAGCGAAAGTCGCCCGTCGTCATGTCGATTGCCGTCAACGTGCCGTACGGCGGCTTGTTGAGCGGAAGGGACGGAGTTCGCTCACCGTTTGGACCTGGGACGCGAACACCGATCGACGAACCACCCAGGTCGGCCGCGTAGTCGAAGTCGACCGTGTCGGACGGCGCATCGCGTTTCACGATCCGCCACATCGTCGGTGAATACGAAGACTTCACATACAGCGTGTTCGTCTCCGGATCGTATGCACCGCCGCCCCAACCCACGCCGCCGATCGAACCCGGGACGGTGATAGTCCCCTGCATCGACGGCGGCGTGTACATCGGACCCACCCGGTATCGAGATGCAACGGCGCGTGCGGAATCGCGGATGACTGGCGTGAAGTCAATGACGTCGTCGAGCGAGAAGCCTTGCGGCGACACCGGGGCGGGCCGCGTGGGGAAGGGCTGCGTTGGCCACGCCTCCTCTCCCGGGACGTCGCTTGGAGGGACACGTCGTTCCTCGATCGGCCAGAGCGGCTCGCCGTTCACGCGATTGAACGCGAACAGGAATCCCTGCTTGGTCGGGACAATGACCGCGTCCACCGGGCCCGAAGGCCGCCGGATGGTCACCACGTTAGGCGGCGCCGGCAGGTCGTAGTCCCAGAGTCCGTGGTGCGCGACCTGAAAGTGCCACACCCGTCGACCGGTGCGCGCGTCGAGACAGAGGACCGATTCGCCGAACAGGTTCTCGCCCTTGCGGCGCCCGCCGTACCAGTCATTGCTCGGCGTCCCGACCGGCAGGTACAGCAGTCCGCGCGCGCTGTCGACCGTGAACGGCGCCCAGACATTCGTGTGACCGGTGTGCTGCCACGAACCATCGCGCCACGTGTCGTTGCCGTATTCACCCGGTTCGGGCACTGTCTTGAATCGCCACACCCGCTTGCCCGTCCGCGCGTCAAACGCCTGGACGTCGCCCGGCGGATCGTTCCGGTACATGAGCCGATCGCCGACGCCGTTGCCGAGGATGACGAGATTTCCCCAGATCACTGGCGGCGATGTGTTCGTGTAGTGCAACGGGTTCACCGGCCGGGCGAGACCCGCGGTGACATCCACCTCGCCGTTGCTTCCAAACGATGCGATGCGGGTCCCCGTGGCGGCATCGAGCGCGATCAACCGCCAGCGGCTGTTGATGAACACCCGGCGCTGCCGGCCATCGGTCCACAGCGCCACGCCGCGGTGGACGAATCCCGTGCCGTTCGAGGGCTGGCCATACGTCTGCGCGCCGGGATCGAACCGCCAGAGCTGCCGTCCCGTGTTCGCGTCGAGAGCCACCACGCGATTGTACGGCGTGCTGAGGAACAGCGTGTCGTTCACCATCAGCGGTGTCGCCTGGAACGTCCCGGGGCGCGCCGCCTTCGTGGAATCGGTCTGCGGAATGGGCGACTCTCCCGTCGCCCAGGTCCAGGCCCGCGTCAGGCGGGTGACGTTGTCGCGGTTCACATCGGCGAGCGTCGAGTAGCGCATGCCACCAGGGTCGCCGCCGTAGACCGGCCACTCGACGAGCCGTCCGGGAGCCTGGCCCAGCGTCGGCCAGACGATCAGCGCGCCCAATGCCAGGGCGCCCAATGGCAAGATCGCTCTCCGGGTGCTCACGTGATTGTCAGGGCGTGTTGCGATGCACTCGGCCTTCCTTCATGACGAAGATTACGCGGCGCATCGCGGTGAAATCCGTCAGGGGATCGCCGCGCACGGCGATCACGTCGGCGAGCAGACCCGGCTTCAGCGTGCCGATGGAGTCGCCGAGTTTCATCGACTGGGCCGCCAGGGAAGTTGCCGAAGCGATCGCGTCCATCGGCTTCTGGCCGGCCTCGTTCACTCGGCAAATCAGGTCCTCGACGTTGCGACCATGCGCGCCAGCCACCGCGTCGGTGCCGAAAACGACCTTCACTCCCGGCGTGTTGACCGCTTTCCGAATTGCCTCAACGGCCATTGGGACCGCGCGCTCCATCGACGCAAAGCCTTCGGCGTTGTAGTTGCCGATTCCCTCGTACTTTGCGCGATTCTCGAGGTAGTTCCGGAACACCAGTCCGCACTGCGGCGAGAAGTAAGTGCCACGCGCCGCCATCCGCGACAGCACCTCGGGCGTCGCGAAGACGCCGTGCTCGATCTGGTCGCACCCGGCATCGACCGCCAGCAGCATGGCTTCAGCCGCGTGGGCGTGGACCATCGCCCGCAATCCCTGCGCATGCGCTTCGCCACACGCTGCCGCCAACTGCTCGGCCGTCATCGTCGGGGCGCCGCCGTCCCGGATGCTGCGCGACGCGAAGATCTTGATCAGGTCGGCGCCCCGCGTTTTGAAGTCGCGGACGCGCTTGCGAATCGAGTCCGGGTCGCCGCCGCTGATGGAGCCTAACGACGTGAGGATCCGCGGCCCGGGAATCGCGCCGCGCGCGATGGCGTCCCGGAGGTCCTTGTCCTCCGGCGAGCCGGGACTCTGCAGCGTCGTCACGCCGGCCATCAGCGTTTCGTACGCGTTCCCGGCCGCCGCCAGCGCCGATTGGACCGGTGTCTCGCCGTCGCTGGAGGTGTGGTACCGGCCCTGGGCATTGAAGTACCAGACGACATGCGCGTGCACGTCGATGAGCCCGGGGAGAATGGTGGCGTCACCCAGGTCGATCCGCCGGCCGCGGAACGACGCCGGCAACGGACCGACACTCGTTATGCGGCCCCCCTCAACGATGACCGCGGCATTGTCGAGCTGGCGCCCGGCCCCGTCGATCACCCGCCGAGCCGAGACGGCAATGGCTTCGGGTGCTTGCGCGCCAACGATGGAAGAACCAATAAAGATGGCTCCGACACAACGCAGCGCAACTCGAATCGACGTCATCTCCCGTCCCCCGTCCCCCGTCGCCCGTCCGGTCGCTGAGAGAACTCCCGTCCGATCTCCGCAGCGGACCTCAGCGAAAGAGCGCAGAACGTGAGCGTGCCATTCGCACAACTGCCGGAAACCATCGTTGGCGCTCCCACCACGAACAGGTTCTCGTGCTGGAAGGCCCGTCCCCAGGAATCCACCACGCCAGTGGACGCATCCTTCCCCATGCGGCAACCGCCCGCCGGATGATCCTGGAAACTGTCACTCCCCGTGCGGAGCACTTTTCCGTTGCCGGCGCGCGCCATCGTTTCGAACAACGCGCGGATCTGCTCCTCGGTCCACCCGCGCAGGTCGCGGGATACGTCGGCATCACGCAAGGAGAGTTTCGGCAGAGGGTCGCCTTGCGCATTGCGACGCGTGGAATCCAGGGTCAGTTCGCTCTCGCGTGCCGGGATCACGTCGTAGTAGCAACGGACGCGCGCCGTGCCGGTCTCGGTCCGCTGACGCCAGTCGTTCATGATCGCGTCGCCGAGCATGAGGTCACCCGCGTCGTTGCGGAGGCGGGGGCCCTTGTCCACCGCCGATTCCCACACCCGGAGGTCATGCCGCAGGTAGCGGTCGTACCGGGGGCGCCGCATGAACTGCTTGGACACCAGTGAGTGCTGCTCGTTGAGGCCCGGATAGAGCTTGATCGGCAGCGAGACGAATCCACTGACGTTGCGATGTCCGGTGAGGTACTTGCCCACGAGTCCCGCTCGGTTCGCAAGACCATTGGGGAAGCGCGAGCTGGTCGACAGCAGGAGCAGGTGGGGACTCCACACATAGCCGCCGGCCACCACGAAGCTGCGGGCGCGGATCGTTATTTCGTCGGCCGGCCGGTCGCGTGAATACGCCTGGGCGACTTCGATGCGGTCACTGTCGGGCGCGGGAATGAGCCGCCTGACGAGCGTGCGCGTCAGCATAGTGACCTGCCTGCCGCTGCGCAGCGCGCGCCAGGTCGCGTCAGGCGAGTACTTGGCGCCAACCGGGCAGATCGGCGTGCACGTGTCGTTCCGGCAACACGCGGTCCGGCCCTTGTACGCGACCGAGTTCTTTGCTGAGGGCTGGCTCCACATGGGAATGCCCGCCGCGCTCACCCAACCGTGCAGCTTCTCGAGATTGTACGACAACGGCAGCTTCGGCATCGGGAACGGCTTGCCCCGCGGATCGATATCGGGGGGCCCCTGTTCGCCGGCCACTCCCATCCGCTCCTCGGCCTCCTGATAAAAAGGATCGAGGTTGTCGTAGGTGATG
>CAZSNV010000010.1:0-40459 GCA_964608035.1 uncultured Gemmatimonadaceae bacterium
ACGCTGCCCGGCTTTGTGCACGACGTCTGTTCGTCGGTGCACCCGATGGCGGCGGCGTCGCCGTTCTTTCGCGAACTGTCGCTCGACAAGCACGGCTTGGAATGGATCACACCGAAAGCCGCGGCGGCGCACCCGCTCGACGGCGGTGACGCGGCGATTCTCTACAACGACGTCGAGCGTACGGCAGCCGCACTCGGAGCCGATCAGAGATCATACCTGCGAACTGTCGGCGCGATCGCGCGGGACTGGCCGAATCTGGAGAGCGACATTCTCGCACCGATCGGCTTCCCGAGGCATCCGCTCTCGTTCGCGCGTTTCGGCATTCCGGCGTTGCTCCCGGCGAAGCTCTACGCCCGCCTCTCATTTGCCACCATGCGCGCCAGGGCACTCTTCGCGGGATGCGCCGCGCATTCGATTCTTCCGTTTTCGGCGCCGGGCAGCAGTGCCATCGCACTGGCGCTTGCCGCTGTCGGCCATGCGCGTGGATGGCCGGTGGCACGCTGCGGTTCTCAATCAATCGCTGACGCGCTGGCGGCAAAGCTGCGCGCCCATGGCGGCGAGATCGTCACCGGTGTCAACGTGGAACGGCACGAACAACTTCCCAAGGCCGGCGTCGTGCTGTTCGACACGTCTCCCCGCGCGATGGCACGCATCATGGGTGATCGCTTCCCATCTCGGTACGCAGCGAAACTGGCACGCTTTCGTTATGGGCCTGGCGCTTTCAAGGTCGATTGGGCCTTGAGTGGGCCGATTCCCTGGACGGCGCGCGACTGCCAGGATGCCGCCACGGTGCACGTCGGAGGGACGCTTGACGAGATTGCGGCGGCTGAAGCCGCACCATGGCAAGGCGAATGCGCCGACCGGCCCTTTGTCCTGGTGACGCAGCCGAGTGTCGTCGATGCCTCTCGTGCGCCGGCGGGCAGGCACACCGCCTGGGGCTATTGCCACGTGCCAAATGGATCAACGGTGGACATGACCGCGCGCATCGAAGCGCAGATCGAGCGCTTCGCGCCCGGCTTCAAGGACACCATCCTGGCGCGCGCCGCGCGCTCGCCGTCCATGATCGAGCGCGAGAACGCGAATCTGATCGGCGGCGATGTCGGCGGCGGATCGAACGAACTGTTCAACCTGATCTTCAGGCCGACCTGGCGTCGTTATGCAACGCCGGTCCGCGGCGTTTACCTCTGTTCAGCGGCGACACCACCAGGTGGCGGCGTGCATGGAATGTGCGGGTTCCACGCGGCGACGGCCGCACTTGCCGGAGACAGACATGGCAGCAACGGCGATCGCACCATTTGAAGCCACGACAACGGAGCTGAAGCCTGACGCGTCCGGCACCTCGGCGTGGCCGGTGTGGCAGCGCGTGCTGTTCCGATTCTTCTTCGTCTACCTGCTCCTGCAGATCACGCCGTGGGAATGGTTCAGCGCAATACCCGGCGTGCCGTTCGTGTTGAGGAACTACCAGCGAGTGGTCGACTGGGCGGTCACGGCGAGCAATGATCGCGTCTTTCACGTCCGCGAGACGCTCGTGCCGGTCAATGGCAGCGGCGATACGTCGTACGCATGGACGCAGGTGTGGCTCTTCCTCAGCATTGCCGTGATCGCGTGCGTCGTGTGGAGCGTCATCGACCGGCGCAGAACGGAATACGAACGGCCCCTTTACTGGCTGCGGACGATCGTCCGCTACTACCTGGCCACGTTCGCGTTGAGCTATGGGATCATCAAGCTCTTCGCGCTGCAGATGCCGTTTCCGATGCTGAGCCAACTCGCGACGCCGCTCGGCGACCTGCTGCCCATGCGGTTTTCGTGGCTTTTCATCGGGTACTCGCTGCCATACCAGATCTTTTCCGGCATGATGGAGACCCTGGCCGGACTCCTGTTGTTGTTCCGCAGGACCGTAACGGCAGGCCTGTTTGCGGCGACCGGGGCGTTCCTCAACGTCGTGATGATCAACCTGAGCTACGACGTCCCCGTGAAGCTGTTCTCCATGCACCTGCTGTTGTGCAGTCTCTTCCTGCTGGCGCTGGACTCGAAGCGGCTTCTTGGATTCCTGGTCCTGAACAAAGGCGCACCACCGACGACGGCGTATGATCCGCCGTTTACTCAGCCGTGGCAGCGCTGGGGTGGAGTCGCCGTGAAGCTCTTTCTCCTCTACCACATCCTGTACCTGCCGGTCAAACGCGGCTGGGCGAACTATCAGACAGTGAACGCCCCGGCAAACCCAGGCCCGTTCAGGCAAGGCGTGTACGAGGTGCGGCACTACGTTGTCAACGGTGACACGATACCCGCCGTCAGCGCCGACACGCTGCGCTGGAAGGACGTCATCATCGACAATGCCCGGCAGGGCAGCGTCAACACGCGCGATGGCGTTTTCTGGCAACGATATCGGCGTGGCTATTTCCGCTATCGTCCCGACACCAGCCAGCGACTCGTGTCCGTGTGGAAAACATCGACCATCCCACGGGACAGTACATTCCTCTTCACGATGCGATACGAGGTGCCCGACACCAGCGTCATTCGCTTTCACACGAAGATCCGTGATGATTCCGTGCACGTGGAGCTCGTGCGCGTGCCGCGCCACTTTCAGTTGACCGAGCGCCAGTTCCATTGGCTCTCCGAGTACAACAGGTAGACGCGATGCAGAACGTTCTTGGCGGGATCGGCAACACACCTATGGCCGAGCTCAGGAAGGTGGTACCGCCCGGCTCGGGTCGCGTCGTCGTGAAACTGGAGTGGGCAAATCCCACCGGGAGTATGAAAGATCGGATGGCGAGGGCGGCCATCGAGCGCGCCGAGTCGACCGGCCGGCTGGCACCGAACGGCACGGTGGTGGAATACACTGCGGGAACGACTGGCATTTCCCTGGCGTTCGTCTGCGCGGCCAGGGGCCATCCGATCGAGATCGTCTTCTCGGATGCGTTCAGCACGGAGAAGCGCCGCACGATGCTTGCCTTCGGCGCGCGCATCACCGACGTCCCCAGCGAAGGCGGTCGCATCAACAAGTCGCTCATCGAGGCGATGATCCGAACGGCGGATGAGATCAGTCGCCGGCCCGGACACTGGTACTGCGACCAACTCAACAACGCGGATGCCAGCGACGGGTACCTGCCGCTGGGCGAGGAGATCTGGGAACAGACCGCCGGTCATCTCGACGCCTTCGTGCACGCGGTCAGCACCGCCCACTCGATTCACGGCGTCACGAAGGCGCTGTGGAGGCATAACGAGCGGATCCGGATCGTCGCAGTCGAACCGGAAGAATCCGCCGTTCTCTCCGGCCGGCCTTCCGGCTCCCACAAGATCGAGGGAATCGGCATCGGCTTCATTCCTCCGTTATGGCAGCCGAAGATGGTGAATGAGATTCAAACGGTCAGCACCGACGAGGCGAAGGCGATGGCTCGGCGCCTTGCTCGGGAAGAAGGGATCTTCGCCGGGACCTCATCGGGCGCGAACGTGGTGGCCGCCATTCGTCTCGCCCAGCGGCTTGGTCCCACGGCCACCGTGGCGACGATCATTATCGACTCAGGGCTGCGCTACCTCAGCACCGATGTGTACGGGTCTTAGAATGCAAAATGCAAAATGCAAAATGCAGAATGGGTTCAATCCTCATTCTGCATTTTGCATTCTGCGTTCTGCATTTTGCATTACATCGGCGGTCGCAAGCTCGAGCTGCTGGTCTTATGGGCCGCCGCATCATTCACCTGCAAGGTGCGGATCATGCGCGCACACGTCTGGGCCATGACCGTGGCGTCGCGCGCCGGCGAAATACAGACGACATAAAGCACGTGGTTGTCCGGAAGGCCTCGCGTGTACAGCGTCACACGTTCGTCCTCGCCGGTCACCGGAGACCGCCCGTTCAACAGAACGGAGTATCCCTGCGCACCATCAATAACCTCAGAGCGCGCAGTACCGTTGACTGCCGTCAGATAACTGTTGGAGACGAGCATCTGGCGAACGAGGTCGTCCGTCGCGTCTTCAAGAAAAGCGCGCGGTTGCTTTGTCCTGTCCTCAAACGGTGCGTAGCTGCGCTGCAGGCTCGAACTCCAGCGATCGGCCTCACCCTCGAAGGGCGCATAGTGATTCACGATCGCGCCATACAGCAGGTTCGGCTGGCCGTTGCTGAGCTCCACAACGCCGCCCTCCGGGGCCAATGACACCGCGAACCCCGACGGATAGGCCCGCCAGTTGTTCGGATAATCGATGGTGAAGAACCCGCCACCATGCGAGAACCGCGCAAACTGCGTCGATGGTGCAGGGACACTCATTGTCACGGTCTCATTCGGGAGCGCCACGGTTCCCGGGGACGTAGAGTACGTCGGCTGTGTGGTCGTGGTTGCCGCGGCCACGCCGCCAAGCCTCGACTGAATTGCCGGGAACCCGCCCACGACCTGCATCGACCCACCGGATCCGAGCGAGGCTGCCAGGGCACGGATCCTGTTCTCGCGGTCCGCTGGCGGCGGATGGCTGCTGAAGAACCGTTCGAGCTTGCTGGGGTCACGCCCCTGCTCGGCTGCGAGCATCGCGAACATGGTGGCCATCGCGACGGGGTCATATCCCGCCTTGGCCATCAATTCCGCGCCTAACGCGTCGGCTTCCAGTTCATCGCCCCGGCTGAACTTGAGGAACGCCGCGTTCAGTCCGAAGCCACCGACCGCATTGACGATCTGTGAGGAGGTGCTCCCCCGTTTGCCGACGAGTCCTCCAAGAAGGCTCAGGCCGGCCTGGCCCAGGTAGGCCTTCGAGGCCTGCTCCGTTCCATGGCGAAGCACGACGTGCGCCATCTCGTGAGCAAGAACACCGGTCAGTTCCCCCTCATTCCGGGCCGCCGTGATGAGGCCGCGATTGACATACATCGGCCCTCCCGGGAGCGCGAACGCGTTGATCTCGGTGGCGTTCACCGCCTTGATCGTGTAGGGGAACTTCGTCCCCGGCGTCTGCGCCGCGAGGCGCGTGACAATGCGCGTCAGGTAGCTGTTCGTGCGCGCGTCATTCAACACCGGCACCTGCTTCTCGACTTCAGCTGCTGACTGACGTCCAAGGTCGACGTCCTGCTGCATCGAAAAAAGGTTGAAGCCGGATGGCGAGCGCTTGATGGCAACCTGCGCTTCGAGTGCCGGTGAGAATGTCACGAACGCGGCGGTGCCGGCGAACATCAATGTTCGCGTCACGCGAAAGGCAGAGTTCGTTATCATCGAGAAATCCCCCTGTGCTCGAGGAGTGAGTGTCTAAGATGTACACCCGAGCGAGGTCGGAGGGGCAGTCGCCGTTAGATGCAGTTTTCTCTCCACCGGAAGGACTACGGGCACCAAGGGCGCCCACGGTGGTGGCTGCTTCAGTGAGACGCCAAGGCCAAGCTGTGTTCAGGCCTTGCGATGTTTGGGCCTTGCGACGTCTGGGCCTTGCGACGTTTGGGCCTTGCGACGTCTGGGCCTTGCGACGTTTGGGTCTTGCGACGTTTGGGTCTTCCGAAGGCCAAAAGCACGCGCCGTCCGGGTGTGCTCGAACGGCGCGCGCAGCCGCGACCGCTGCCGGGAGCGCCTAACGCTTAACCGTAAACGTCCGCGTGCCGGCCGACTGGCCGTCCAGCCAGATCTCGACCGTGTAATCACCCGTGGGCCAGCCACTCGGCTTCACGAGATGGAACTCGGTCACCGACGCCCCGCCGGTCGTCATCGGGATCGCGACGACCTGCGTCGACGAGTCCACGACCTGTCCCGTCTGGAACGTCGTGATTTTCTTGAGCGTCGTGCTCGGGGTGGCGTTGTTCGTCACCACGGACACGTACACAGTGTCGCGAGGCGCGAACGTGCTGGCCGTGTCGACGATCCGCTTGTTGGCGTCGATGGTCCTTCCGGTCTCGATCGTGGTGACCACTGCCGCCGGCGGAGGCGCCGGTGCCGCCGCTGCGGAATCGGCTGGTGGCACTTCGTCCCTGCGGCAGCCTGCGATAGTCAGCGCGGAGATGGCGCAGAGCGTCGCCATCGTGAATCGGGTACGCGTCATTGTGGTTTGGCCTCTTGGCTCGAGGGGATCTTGAGGACCTGGCCGGGATGGATCAGGTCCGGGTTCGTGATCTGGTCGCGATTCGCCTCGAAGATGGTCTTCCATTTCTTTCCGTCACCGTACTGGTGCTGCGCGATCTTCGAGAGGCTGTCGCCCTTCTGCACCGTGTAGGTCACCTCGCGTTCCTGGGTGTTCCGCGCGGGCGCCGATGAACTGCCACTGGTGACGTCCGAGAAGTCGGGGAGCGGCCCCTTGAGACTCGGCGATGAACTGCCTTTGGTGACATCCGAAAAGTCGGGGAGCGGTCCCTTGGGATTCGGCATGGTTGCTCCGTGGTTGGATGTGAGTGTGCCGATCGGCGTGTTCGGAGCGACGAGTTGGATCGCGACCGCCCGAGGATTTGGTGGAACGCCTGCCGGCTGACGAGGATCTGGTACACTGCAGGAATGTGTGATTGCGCACGTCGAAGCAACCAGACTCTGCGCTGTCTGGGAGACTCAGCGGTGCGCCTGAGCGCACTCGGCCGCCGTGCCTAACGAGCGATGTAGCGACGACGGCTGGCGGACTGGGCAGAGCGCTCGCCCTCGTGAGAGCCCGGCGACGACTTGCGGCCTCGCATTAGCGGCGGCAACTTCGGGTGGCACACTCGAATGAACGAGTCAGGTCTTTCATTTCACGGGACGACGGGGGAACAAATGTCGATCGCGCCACGGCGTGTCTTGTCCGCTCTTGCACTTCTCACGGCGATTGGATGTGGTGACGATGACGGAAGCGGCCCAACCGGCTCGATTACACTCTCTGCCTCACCAAGTGCGCTGACCGTTCAGCAGGGTGGCAGCGGTACCGTTACGGTCACACTCGTTCGTGGCGGAGGATTCGCAGATCCCGTCAACGTCGCCGTGACCGGCCTTCCCTCAGGAGTGACCCTGACGGTCACTCCAGCGCAGCTCACCGGGACGACCACGCAGGCGGTTGTTACCGTCAACGTCGCGAATTCCGTTCCGGCCGGAACCTACCCGGCGACGGTCACTGCAACCGCGACGGGTATAGGCAGCGCGACGGCGTCATACACTCTGACGGTAACGGCTTTGCCGACGTACGCGCTGACAGCGACGCCGGCTGCCGTGTCAGTGGGGCAGGGAGGTTCGGGCACGACGACCATCGGCGTGACACGGACGAGTTTCACTTCACCGGTCACGCTCACACTCGACGCGCCGCCGGCAGGAATCACCGGCTCGTTCAATCCCACGCCGGCCACCGGCGATCAATCGGTGCTCACGATCAACGTGGCATCCACGGTCGCCCCCGGTAATCACACCCTCACCGTGAGGGGTACGGCGACTGGTCAGGCCGACAAGACCACGACGGTCGCGCTGACCGTGACCGGACCGGCGAACTACTCACTCGCGGCGACGCCAAGTGCGGTCACCATCAGTGCCGGTGGGAACGGAACGACCACGGTCGACATAACGCGGACGAATTTCACCGGCGCGGTCACGCTGTCCCTTGACGCTCCGCCCGCTGGCATCACCGCGACGTTCAACCCGGCGGCGCCCACCACCAACTCGTCGGTCGCGACGATCGCCGTCGCCTCCACCGTCACACCTGGCAATTACAATGTGACGATCAAGGGAACGGGCTCGGCCGGCGACAGAACCACCATCGTGGCGGTCACGGTAACTGCGGCTGCCAGCTTCACGCTCGCGGCGTCGCCCAGCGCCTTGAGCCTGGCGCCGGGCGGCTCCGGCAATTCTACGGTGACGATCGTCCGGACCAATCTGACCGCTGACATCGCGCTGACGCTCGTCAGCCCGCCGGCGGGCATCACCGGCGTCTTCACACCGGCAACGCTCACTGGCACCACCCTCACTTCGACGCTGGCGATCAACGTCGCATCGACCGTCGTCGCAGGCGTGTACCCGATCACTGTGCAGGGTGTGGGCGGTTCACTGACCAGGACGGCGGTCGTTACCGTGACCGTCGCCGCCGGCGCAAGCGTGTCGCTCTCGTTCACTCCCGCCGCCCTGTCCATCCAGCAAGGCGGGTCGGGCTCGACCACGCTGAATGCGACCCGTTCGAATTACACTGGCACCATCACGCCGTCCGTTGCGGGGGCGCCGGCGGGACTGACGCTCACCTTCAATCCGAATCCGCTTACCGGCAACTCCGCTGCGGTCACCGTGAACGTCGGCGCCGGTGTCGCCGTGGGCACGCACAACCTGACGATCACCGGCGCTTCCGGCGCAGCCGGAAATCCGACGGCGCCATTGGCAGTCACCGTGACGGCGGCAACCGGCGGCTCGAATTTCGTCTGGGAGTTCTGTAACGCCGACGGCGTGCCCCTCAAGTTCTGGCGGCAGAGCGGTGGCACGTGGACCGAAGTCGCACCGACCGTGGTCGGCAACCTGACGCGCTTCTCCTTCACCATCTCGTCGACGTCCGGCGGGGTCGCGTTCACGCTGTCAAACACCGGACCGTCGGTGCGGAATTCGTTCAGAACGGCACAGCAACGTTCGTCGTTCCGTGGCTTCACCAAGCTGGCCCGCGAGAAGGCCAACGCCGCGCGGATGAAGCTGACGAACCAAACGGTCAACCAGTCGTCGCCGTTCTTCGACACGTTCGTCATCCTCGGCCTGGCATCAGAGCTATCCGGCTACGGGGAGACGTGTGTCACGACTACTCCGACGCTCGTCTCCAAGACATTCAACGTTTCCGGCATTGCCGCGAGCGAATCGGGACAGCTCGGCTACGGGCCCGGCGCGGCGGCGCTGACGTCGGCGACTCCGTCGTACAACGTCATGGTTGAGGCAGGGTCGTACGATTGGTTGGCCGCTTTCGGCCCCACACCGGGATTCCCCGATCTGAACTACAACTGGTCCGCATACCGCCTCGGCCGTAACGAACCTGCGCCTGGCGCCGCCGTGGCCATCAATCGAGTAGGCGCAACCGCTTTCACCACGTTCCCGTTCACCGTTACCGGCGGCAGTTCCGGATCAACCTACTTCTTCAGTCAGTCCCTGTCGGGAGCACGAGGTCATATAAACAGTTTCTCCATTGGATCACTGCTCGGAACGATGAACACCGGGACCGCGCTCTTCCTGTCGCCTGGCGATCGGTTGGGCACCGATCTGCTGTCCCTCAACATCACGAACGCTAACACGGTGGGGACCGTCACCGACTTCCGAAACACGGTACGGTATCTGGGGTCCGCCCCGCCGGCCTCGGGAAGTTTCGCCTTACCCCAGGCGGTGCCGGCCTTCGTTGTGTCGGCCGTCGCGGGAGCGCCGGTGCCGACATGGTCGGCAGCGGGTTCGATTCCAACCGACTATCAGGGAGCCACGAGTTCAGTGGGTGCGTCGTTCACAGGCGCCAATTCAGGACCCCTGTATACGATCACTGCCACACGGGGCTGGCTCACTGCCAACGGTATGAGCACCAATTACACGCTCGCCGGTCCGATCCTCCCCGGCTTCCTGGCTGCATGGGCTCCGGGAGCGCCGCTCGACGATTCATCGGTCATCATGTTTGGATCATTCGGTACGACCGCGCCGGTCGCTGGTACGGTCATCAACTTTGCGTTCCGTCTGCAGGACTAGGATCCCTAACGAGTTGTACTGGCAGGGAAGGGCCGCCATCCGAGGCATGGATGGCGGCCCGTTCGTTTTGCGCGACCGGCCTGCCGGGGGTGGCGAACAGGACCGCACGCCGACATCGTAGGAGCTGGCATTCGAAGAGTGGCGAATCACGTGGGGGACCAAGCATGCAGCGACGCGATTTCCTGACTTCCGCCACCGCGCTGGGCGCGCTCTCCGCCGTGGACGCGACGTTTCCGCGCGCCGGCGCGGCGACGATCATCCGCCAGCGCGCGGCAAAGCCGATCGTGGTCGCGTCGTCCAACGGCAACTTCTTCAGGAACGGCGGGACGAAGACCTGCATCGAGACCGCGTACGAGATGATGATGCGCGGCACCGACGTGCTCGATGCGCTGATCGCCGGTGTCAACATCGACGAGCTGGATCCGGCCGAGCAATACGTGGGATATGGCGGACTGCCTAACGCTGATGGCGTTGTGCAGCTGGATGCGTCGTGCATGCACGGCCCGAAGAAACGCGCCGGTGGAGTGGCGGCGCTCGAAGGGGTCCGCACTCCCTCCCTCGTGGCGAAGGCTGTGATGGAGCTGACCGACAATCACCTGCTGGTCGGACAGGGGGCGCAGAACTTCGCCCGCAACGCCGGCTTCACCATCGAACCCGACTTGAACACCGAGGCCTCGCGCAAAGCCTGGCTCGATTGGAAACGCAGGACCGACTCTGCCAATTTCCCGGATCCGACACGACGCCCGCCAGGCAACGGTGACGACGATCCCGCCGGTCCGTTCGTGTACTCGTTGCACATGCACGGCACCATTCACTGCAGCGCAGTCAACGCGTCCGGCGAAATCTGCGGCGTCACCTCCACCAGCGGCCGCGCCTTCAAGATCCCCGGGCGCGTCGGTGACTCTCCGATACTCGGCGCCGGACTTTATGTGGACGGCGACGTCGGCGCGGCCGGGTCGACCGGCCGCGGCGAGGCAAACCTCTTCAGCCTCGCGTCCTTTCTGATTGTCGAAGGCATGCGAGCCGGCAAGCATCCCAAGGATGCGGGCATGGCTGCACTCCAGCGCATTCGCGCCAACACCGTCGAGAAGCGCCTTCGGAAGGAAAACGGCGACCCGAATTTCAACATCCTGTTCTACATCCTGAACGCGCGAGGCGAGTACGCGGGCGTCGCCATGTACCCGGAGGATGTGGGCGAGCGTGGATACGCGGGCCAGGTGAACACCCAGTACGTCAAGTACAGCGTGTGCGACGACAACGGCCCGCGCATGCTCAACACCGAAGCATTGCTCCCCGGCACGGCACAGAAATAATCCGTGGTTAGCCGGCGGGGCGCACCGCCAGAGGCACGACCAATCGGATGGATCGGCGCGGCAAACTCGCCGGCGCCTCCATAAGCTTCAGTCATGACGACGAGTGCGCGTCCGACACGCTGAAGCAATGGCAACGCTCCACCTCATTTCGGGCCTTCCAGGTACCGGCAAGACGACCTACGCGACTGCGTTGCAGGCGCGGGTGAATGGTGTGCTCTACTGCCTGGATCGGTGGCTGATCACGGTCTACGGGAAGTACACGCTCGCCTCGGTTGGCCTGGAAGAGCACACGCGACGCGTGCTGGCGTGCCGGGAACTCATCTGGGATTCCGCGGGCGAGTTTCTGCACCGGTCGGTCGATGTCATACTCGACGACGGGTTCTTCTACCGGGAGCATCGGATGCGCCATGTCGCGCTCGCGGCGGAGAGGGGCGCCGGCACGACCATCCATTTCATCGACACTCCGCTCGACGTCGTGCAACGCAGGCTCGAGCGTCGTAACGCCGACCTGCCTCGCTACAACTTTCATATCGATCCGACGATCCTCGATTCGTTCCTGGCGATGTTCGAACGTCCGTCACGGGACGAAGGGGCACAACTCGTCACCGTAGACTCGATGGCACAGCAGCTGAGCGAGCCTCGAGCACGGTAAGTCACCAGCCTCAGGGTCAGACCAAGAATCTCCCGACCACGTCGCCGGCGCACGGGGGTTCTTGCGCGCTGAGGCCTGACGCTCTAATTCAGAGGCTCGCTACTCACGTCCGGGGGTGGGTCCGTGTCGTCATTCCGCAGAGTTCTCGCGTCGGCTTTCCTGCTGTTCATCTCGTCATGCGGTGATGACGACGGTTCGGGTCCTGGGCCGAGCGTGCCAACGGCGCTGTCAAAACAGGCCGGGGATGCACAAACCGGAACCGTTGGAACAGCCGTTGGAATCGCGCCGTCGGTCAAGGTGACCGACGCGTCCAACAGCGGCGTTGCCGGTGTGTCGGTGACCTTCGCTGTCGGGAGCGGCGGCGGATCGGTCACTGGCGCTACGGCTACGACGGACGCCAATGGTGTCGCCACGGTCGGCGGCTGGACGCTTGGTAACGCGCCGGGCGCAAACACGCTGACAGCTACCGCTGCCGGCACTGGCATCGCTGGAAACCCCGCGACGTTCACGGCAACTGCGGCAGCCGGGGCGCCGCGGACCCTCTCGAAGGAGACCGGCGACGCGCAGACGGCCAGCGCCGGTGCCGCCGTGCCGGTGTTGCCGACGGTGAAAGTTGTCGACCTGGTCGGGAACCCGGTGAGTGGTGTGGCGGTGACCTTCGCGGTGGCCTCCGGTGGCGGAACCATCACTGGCGCGACGCCCTCGACGGGCGCCAGCGGCACGGCATCCGTCGGGAGCTGGCAACTTGGCGCGGCAGCGGGAGCCAACACGCTTACGGCGACGATCGCGGGCACCGGGATTACCGGCAATCCGACGACGTTCACCGCCACCGGGACGCTGGCGGTGTTCAACCCGACGGCGAGCGTGTCGTTAGGCGGCACGAACAACTACACCTCGGTCAACATTCCCGTCGGCGTCACGGTCACGGCAACCAGCGACCTGGTGATCAACGCCACAGGCGCGATCACGATCGCGGGAACGGTGGTGGGCGACTGCCGGGCCATCACCATCTCGGCGACTGGCGCGCTGACCGTGAGCGGCAGTATCGACAATAAATGCGCGACGCTGCCCGCCGCGACTGTGCCGCCGGCGCTTTCGCTGGTGGGAAGGGCGGGCTACACGTTCAACGGCACCGGTACCGTGAAGTCGTCCGGTAACGTCGATATCACCAACGATCCGACGCTCACCGACGCCGATTTTCTGCGGCTCGGCACGGGCCGTGATCTCACCACGTCGGCTTCGCGGATCATAGGTGGTTCATCGCCGGCAGGCGTCGTGTATCAGGGAACGCCAACCTGCATTGTCGTCGGCCGCGCTTTCAACGCTGATCCCGTGAGTGCCCGCGCAGGAACGCCGGGTGGTGTTACCGGCGGAAAGGGTGAGGACGGTTCCACGTGGACGCTGCGATGTCGCGGTGCAATGCAGATGTCGAATACCTCGGTGACTGGCCAGAACGGCGGCCAGGGCGGACAAGGACAGGATCCGAACAATGCGGCCGGCGCCACTGCCACTGGCGGCGCCGGTGGAAATGGCGGCAGGCTACGCGTGCTCTCGACCCTCGGCATGGACCTTGGCGGGAACAACACATTCACGAGCGGATCAGGCGGCTTTGGCGGTGCGGCGCAGGCAAGCGGTGGACCCAACGCGACGCCAGCTCAGGCGCCGTCAGGAACGGCGACTGGTGGCAAGGGCGGCAACTCAGGCTTGATAGAAGTCATCGGCAAGGGCGGCATCACCATTGGCGGTGCGACGCTCAACGTCGGGAGCGGCGCGGCCGGCGGTTCTGCAACGGCCTCCGGTGCCGACGGCTTCGACGCGACGGCCACGAAAGCGGCGCAGATCGGAGGCAACGGCACGGCCACCGGAGGCGCCGGTGGCACGACGCCTAACAAGACCCTCTCGTCGTCCGGTTCGGTGACGGGGCTAGGCAACGTCACCGTCAGCGGCGGCAATGGCGGACCCGGTGGTGTCGGGACTTCGGCGGCAGGAAAAGGCGGTGCTGGAGTCATAGAGAACAAGCCGGGCGCCAACGGTGGTGCGATAACGAGCAATGGCGGAGCTGGCGGTAACGCGGATCTCCGTAACCAGAACAACGCGCTGGTTGGATCGGGCGGAGCTGGCGGCAACATCTCCATCCGCGGCGGCAACGGCGGCCTGGGATTCAACGACTGTCAGGTACCGATCACGAGTGGCGGGAAGGGCGGGAACGGCGGCGCCGGTGCGGGGAATTCAGGATTGGGCGGCACCGGAGCAGTGGTTGGCACCGCAGGCACCATTCTCGTTGAAAACGCCGGCAATGGCGCGAAGGGCGGTGACGGCATCGGGCCCGGCGACCGCGGAACAGCCGGCAGCCAGGCGGGGATCGGGGCAAACGGCGCGCGGACGAATGTCGCGCCGGTGTTCACGGATGGCGTGCCTGGCATTCCATGTCCCGGGACTCACACCAACAAGACCGCGGTCATCGGGCAGCCAACATCCGACACTCACCAGCACGAGCAGTTCATCCTTCAGGTTGGAACGCGCCTGGTGTCGTTGCTTTTCGGGACGGGCGCAACCGCAACGATCAGCAATCTGCTTGCGAATTCGACGATCGCGCTGTCCGGGACCCGTAACGGGAGCACCCTGACGCTGTCCGGCTCAGGCGTCATCAACATTGGTGGAGGGCAAACAAGGAACGCGACAGTGTCGTTCACTGGGACGATCAGCGCGACCGGCATAACCGGCACCATGAACATCACCATCGCGGGATTCCCAACGCCGACTGCCTATCCGGTGAACATCACTTTCTAGGAGTTTTCAGCGACGAGTTTGTTCGAGGCGACCAATGCGGGCGCGGCAGAGAATACCATCACTGCCGCGCCTGGCTCGATTGGCGAGCCACATCGGGCTGGCCGGGTATGAGGTGCGGACACATCCTCAACGTCTGGTGACGGACATGCCCTTCAAGAGCAAAGCGCAACGCCGGAACTTCGCGCAGCTCCTCGTTGAGGGAGGACGAAGAAGCGAGCGAGTCGATGATCGTCATCGGCGCCGGCCGTAACGCGCATCGTTGCGTGCGGCCATCATGACACCGCTCTTCGACTTTCTCTCGACGGCTACCGGCGGCCTGGTGCTTGTTGTCGGCACGCTTGGGTTGGCTGCCGCTGCTTTGGTCGCTCCCAGGTGGGTGGCGTCGGCGCGCGACGCCCAGATGCAGGCGGATGTCTCGCCGCTCTGGTTACTGCTGCCGATTCTGCTCGGTTTCGTGCTCGTGTGGTGGGGCAATGATGCCGGAGTTCTCGTCAGCGCGTTCGGCGTCAAGATTCCCGCGCTGCTGGTCCTTCAGCTCGTGGTCGCGATCGGCATCGTGTATCGCTATCGGCACTGGCCCTTCCTCGTCATTCCTCTTGCAGCGCTCTGCTGTCTATGGCAGTGGGGGATAATGATGGGCGTGGTGTTGGACGGCGTGAACGCCCTCTCGTCCTGACCCGTCCGGCAGCGTCGCGGTTGAGAGCGCGACTCCGAAGCGCGGTGTGGTGTATCTCGGCATAGGCTGAATGACAGCCAAGGCGTACTCGACGGCGGCTCTCCGGTCATAGCGCCGACAGCGCGCACACTACTTAAGTGCCCCCAGCTCTCAGTCCAATGCATACCATCAAGATTGGTCCCGCGATTCCGATCCTCGACGTCCATCACATAGAGGAAGCCCTGAACTACTACGTTGAGCGCCTGGGTTTCGAAGTCGATTTCCGTTATGAGAACGATCCCGGGAATTATGCCGGTGTACGTCGGGACGGCGTGCGCCTGCACATGCAGCGGCAGGCGCCGGAACACTTCGAGAACGGCACCGCGGGACGCTTGAGATTCCGGATGCCCGTGGACAATCCGGACGCTCTGTTCGCGGAGTTCAGGACGATGGGCGTACTTGATGATGACGTCGAGGTCCGGGAAACCGACTGGGGCACGCGTGAATTCGGCTTCAGGGACCCCGACGGCAACGGCTTGGTGTTCTTCAGAATCCAGTGACGCTGGTCCCTTCCACTCATCACACGAACTCGGCCGATGCCAGCCAAGCCAGCCCAGCTCAACCTTGCTCCACCGACGACAACGTCGAGATTTGCTTCTGTGAGAATTGCCGTCCTTGGCGCATCGGGAGGAGTCGGGCGCTGGGTGGTCGCGCTCGCTGCGGGGGGCGGCCACGCCGTCACCGCGGTCGTCAGGCGTTCCAGCTCCGTCGCCGTGATTCCTGGAATCGACGTCGTTCGGGGCGACCTGACCGATCCGGACTTTCTCGAGGGCGCCGTCGACCACCACGATGCCGTGGTGTCATGTGTTGGCCTGCGTCGCGCGGGGAAGAGTCCGTTCGCGCAACTGCTTTCGCCGCCAGACCTGACGACGCGCCTGGCCTCGTCCCTGACGCGCGCGATGGAAAACCGGAATGTCAGGCGGCTGGTCGTCATCTCCGCCGGCGGTGTGGCCGACAGCATGGCGCAATTGACCTGGCCGGTGCAGCAGCTCGTCAGAACCGGGAACGTCGCAGTTGCCTATCGTGACCTCGCCGGCATGGAGGAACGGTTCGGCGCAAGCTCACTCGATTGGCTCGCGGTGCGGCCCGTAACGCTCATGAACGGGGCTCCGCTGGGACGGGCAAGCGCAGTGAATCGCTATGGACTTACCTCCACCATCCGCCGCGCCGATGTCGCGGCGTGGATGCTGGCCTGCGCGGTACGGCATGACTCGTTTGTGGACCATACGGTCCTGCTTGGATACGGGGGAGCTGCTGACCCAACGCCGCAGCCCTAACGATGAGAATCGAGGAGGCAGGAGACAGGAGGCAGGAAGCAGGGAAGGAACGAAGCGGTTTGAAATCTTGAGGGCCCGCAAGTTCGCGGGCCCTCAGTCATTCCCTGCCTCCTGCCTCCTGTCTCTTGCCTCCTAATTATCGCTTGCGCTACTCCTCCGTCTGCCGTTGCCGGCGAGACGTGTCGGTCTTCTGGCCATCGCCCTGTGATTCATTCTGGCGATCGGACGACGGAGTCTCCCTTGAACCAGGACCTGTCTTGGCGCGCTGGCCACTCTGAGACTGGTCAACGTTCGCAGCCTGGTCTTCTTCCTGACGCCGATTTGGATTCGTCAGTTTATCGTTCTTGTCATTCCACGAATCCTTTGACGACTTCTGCTGTGGCTTTTTATCCATAACGCCTCCGATGATCGTGTCAATTGTGTGACCCATGTCGCAGCGCTGCGTTCCCGTGAATTTTCGTCACGGTTCACACTGCTCTGGCGCGAAGCGGGCGCAGCACGTTTGATTGCCGGGTCCGTTTCACACCATACTCGTCAGGCAGATGATACCAGCGCTTCAGGCACTGGCGCGGCTTCGCGAAGGAAACGCGCGCTTTGCCGCCGATATCCGCAGTCATGCGACCATCGCCAGTCGTTCGCACCGCGGTGACCTGGCCGACGGCCAGGAACCGTTTGCAATCGTCCTTGGATGCTCGGACTCCAGGGTGCCGGCGGAGATCGTTTTTGACCAGGGCCTTGGCGATCTCTTTGTCATTCGTGTTGCCGGCAACATCGTGGCGCCGTCGCAGGTCGGCAGCGTCGAATTCGCCGCCGGCAAGTTCAACACGCGGCTCGTCGTCGTGCTCGGCCACTCGCGCTGCGGCGTGGTTGAGGCGACGCTGGATGAATTGCAGCGCCCCACCGCGAATCAATCGCCCAACCTGCATGCGATCGTCGATCGGGTGCGGCCCTCGGTTGAATCACTACTCGCCACCGGGCTTCGGGATGATCCGGACGCGCTGATTCGCGATGCGGTGCGCGCCAACGTCCGCGTGTCGGCGAGCCAGCTGCGTCATGGCTCCGAGCTGCTCGAATCACTCATCGCACGTGACGGCCTGCTGGTGGTGGGCGCCGAGTACTCGCTGGAGAGCGGCGTTGTGGATTTCTTTGACGGCGTTCCGGTTGGGGAGATCGCGTGAGAATACTGGTCGCCGTGGCAGCATGCCTGACGCTGGTCGCGTGCGCGGGAACGCGGCAAAGCCGCCGGCCAGCCGGCGACGGCGTCCCGTTCCGAGCGAGCTCGATTGGATCGTCCTACGGCATTCAGGCGAGGTTCGACGGCACGATCACAGCTCAGGACCGATGGATCTATATCGTGGTGCCTTCGGGAGCGGTGCGCACCTATCAACTCGACCGACAGGACTACTGGGACTTGCGGTTGCGGGCCGGTGTGGCGTCGTGCGCGTCGAGGAACTTCGAGATCGTTTCCGAGGGACGCGCGGCCCGCCTTGCTCCCCTCCTTGGCTTATCGCGCGATGCCGCCACGCTCGACACGACGACGCGCGCGCTGCGCGACACGCTGCGGCTGGACGTCGGAGTTCCGGCGGGAACCGATCTGGCCAAGTCGTGGATTGCGCTCATCTTTGAGTGGCCTTTCCAGAACCTCATGGCGACGTACACCGTCCATACAAACGTGCCGCTGGACGGCGCGAGCGCTCCGTGGACAGGCATGGCCGCGACCGTGCCAGGTGAACGATGTCGTTGATCTTGCTTTCCGTGCGAACCTGAGGACTCCCGCGTGAACAGAGCGGCGCTATTCGTCACCGCGACGATGCTTGGTGGACTCGGCGGCGTTATCGGGTCGGTGCTTGGAAGTGGTTTTGGCCAGGGCGCGCTGTTCACCGGTGGTTTCATTGGTGGAGTGCTGATCGCACCACTGACTGCCTGGGTCGCGCGGTGGAGGCACTGGATCGACGCATCACGGTTCTGGCCCGTCGCCGCCGGTTCCGCGATCGGCTTCCTCGCCGCTGCGACCGTGGCCGTGAACACGCTCTCGAGTCCTGTGGGACCTGTGCTGGCCACGACGCTGATTGGTTTGGGCGCGCTGGCCGGCGCCCGAATCGGCGCCTCGTGAACCCGGCGGCGGGCGCTGATGCCTGATGCCTGATGCCTAGCCGTCACGCAGCACTTCCACCGGATCGATCCGGGCCGCGCGGCGCGCCGGGGCGAATGCCGCGAGCCCGGCGACGAGCAGTAGCGTCACCGCAACTGAAATCAGAACGAGCGGATCGGTCGGGCTGACATTGAAGAGCAATCGCGAGAGCAGTCGCGTGGTTGCCCACGCCAGCGCCACGCCAATGGCGACCCCGATCACCGCCAGGCGCATCGATTGGAGCAGCACCAGTCGCGAGACCTGACGCACCGACGCGCCGAGCGCGATCCGTAGGCCAATCTCTGGCCGACGCTGCGTGACGAGGTACGAGATCACTCCATACGTCCCGACCGCACTCAACGACAGCGCCACCGCCGCAGCCGTGCCGAGGAGGATCATCACGAAGGACATGCGTGACATCGACCTGTCGAATACCTCGTCCATGGTCCTGGCATTGACGAACGGGACGCGTGGATTCGCCTCGGCCAACAATCGTCGCGCCTGGGGGATCAGCGACTGCGGCTCAATCTCTTCCGTGCGTACGAGGTAGGTCATGAAGTTGACTACGCCCGTCCGCACGTTCGGCCTGAACCCCGTAGCGGCATAGAACACCGCTTCGGATGGTGGTCGATCAAGCGCCTCGGCCCTGAGTTCAGGGACAACGCCCACGATGCGGTACCAGACGGTCGAGTCCCAGCCGTTGCTGTTGATCCCCTTTCCGATCGCGTCCTCGCCAGGCCAGAGCCGATCGGCCAGCGCCTGAGTAACGACGACAGCTTGCGACATGCCATCCACGTCGGACCACGCCGGAGCTCTACCGCGCACGGGGATGCGAAGCGTCTCCAGGAAGCCCGGCAGGGCAATCGGCGTCGACACGCAGGGCGGCTGCTCGCCCGGAGCAAATGGGCGTCCCTCGCGCCACACCGTGGAGCAGCCTGTGCCAAAACCTTCGAGCGGTACCGTCGTGGTGCTGCCAATGCTGACCACTCCCGGCAGCGCCGCGATGCGATCGTGGAGCATTCTGTGAAACGCGAACGCCTTCTCTCGTGTGTCAAATTCAGGGAACGGCAGCGAGACGTCGAACGCCAGCACCTGCCGGTGGTCGAAACCGGGTTCCACGTCGCGCAGCCGCGAGAAACTTCGGATCATCAAACCGGCCGAGGCCAGCAGCACGAGCGCCATGGCCATCTGCCCCACGACCAGTACGTCGCGGGCCGACCGCCGACTGCGAGATGCAGTCAGGCCACGTCCGTCTTCGCGCAGCGCGCCCATGGCCCAATTCCTTCGAGCGAGCGGCAGGAGACCGAACACGGTGCCGGCAATCACCGCCGCGACCGCGGCGAATACGACCGATTGCCACCCGAGCTCGGAGCCGGACAGTCGAGGGATGTCAGCCGGCGCAATCGCGAGCATGGCGCGCAGGCCCACGTATGACAACCAGGTGCCAAGGAACCCGGCGGTGGCGCAGATGAGGAGGCTTTCCGAGAGGTAATGGACAGCCATGTGTCGCCGGTCGGCGCCCAGCGCGGTTCGAACGGCTGCTTCGCGTCGGCGCGCCTCCATGCGCACCATGAACAGTCCGGCGACGTTCGCGGCGGCAATGAGAAGGACAAGGAGTACGGCGCCGAACAGCATCCACATCGTCCGCGGCAGCGACGGCCCGAGCACGGCATCCTTGAGCGGTGCCGCTTCACCGCGGAAGTTGTATTGACTCATGAAGCTCGCCGAATACGCGTTAGGCACGACCTCCGGGAGCTGCCGGGTCAGGTCGCTGATCTCGCGCTGCGCCTCGGCCGTGGTGCGTCCCGACGCCAGCCGGCCGACGCCCACATACGCGTGATTGTTATAGTGCGGGCCGGACGGGTTCAGCTTCATCGGCAGCCAGAGGTCCATCCCGACGCCGGCCAGCGCGCCCACTGAGGAGAAAGGCCCGGGCATAGGGAGCCTGAGTTGCGGCTGCGTGATGCCGATGATCTCGTACTTGCCGGCGCCAACCTGCAGCAGCTTTCCAACCGCCGACGGGTCACCGCCAAAACGGCGCTGCCAGAACTCATAGCCCAGCACCGCGCGCCTCGCGCTGTCGGGCAGGTCATCGTCCGGCGTTAACAAGCGGCCACGGTAGGCGCGCGCACCAAGCACATTGAACATCGACGCGGTGACGAACGCGGTCTGCGCGATCTCGGCTTCGGCGTCTCCGGTCACTGGCAGTCCGGACGTGCGGTACATGCCGATGTCGGTCAGAGTTTTCGCGTTCTCGCGGAAGTGAAAGTACCCGCCTGACGAGAGTCCCCACTTCCGTTCTCCGCTGCCCGGCACGGTCGCCGGGTGCAGCAGCGACACCAGCTCATGCGAGTCGCGATAGGGAAGCGGCTGCAGGACCACCGCGTCGAGGACCGTGTAAATGGCCGTGGTCGCGCCCAGGCCTAACGACATCGTCAGCAGCGCCATGAGCGAGAACGCCGGTGTCCGCACCAGGACACGGAAGGCGCGCGCCGTCTCCCGGCGCAGCGTGTCGAACAGCTCGAAACGACGGGTCTGTCGCATGGTTTCCTCATCGATCTGCTTTGCCATGTGATGCCACGCTTCCGCGTCACCGAAGCGACGGCGTACTTCTGCTTCGGCGTCGGCGCGACTCATGCCGGCGGCCATGAACTGCTCGACACGTTCCTCGACGTGGAACCGGAACTCGTCACGCAATGCCGAGTCGATGCGCCGCTTCGAGGGCGGGAGATAGAGGGCGCGCCGGCGTCCTTTTCCGGGCTCGTTACTCATCGTGCCGGTGCCGTGCGGGGAAGGGCACCCTGAGCCGAAATGACCATTCCAACGGCCTCGGTGTAGCGGGCCCATCTCGACAGCTCGGTAGCCAGCTGACGGCGCCCGCGCGGTGTGAGGCGATAGTACTTCGCCTTCCGGTTGCTCTCGGAATAACCCCATTCCGCGCTCACCCAACCGCGCTGCTCGAGTCGATGCAGCGCCGGGTATAGAGCGCCTTCCTCGATCAGGAGTCGTTGCTCAGTGACGGTCTCGATCCAGCGCAGCACGCCGAGTCCGTGCATCGGTCCCCAGGCCAGCGTCTTGAGGATGAGCAGGTCGAACGTGCCTCGGATCAGCTCGAGATCGGATTCTGCCATGGAATGCCTCCGGTTCGAACCTGAGACACCGCATCGTCACCTAAGGTTTATAGGTGTCGGTTCGCCCGGGGCCGGAACGGTTTAGTCGCGCGAGGTTGTGTCGCAGCCGTCGCTCGCCGTATTCTCACGCGCTGAACCCAGGCGGAGGATCGGGATGGCCACCCAACTGAAGACGCAGCGGAACCGCTCGAGCGTGAAGTCGTTCCTCGAGTCAGTGTCCGATGAACGCAAGCGGCGCGATTGTTTCGCGGTGTCCGGGATCATGCAGGACGTCACCGGCGAGAAACCGGCGATGTGGGGCACGAGCCTCGTCGGTTTCGGCAGTTACCACTACAAGTACGCGAGCGGGCAGGAGGGCGACTGGCCCCTGGTGGGTTTCTCACCACGGAAGGACAGCCTCACCCTCTACATCATGCCGGGGTTCGCCGAGTACGCGGCGTTGCTGGAGAAGCTTGGCAAGCACAAGAAGGGCGTGTCATGCCTGTACATCAAGTCGCTCGAGGACGTTCACCTGCCTACGCTGAAGACACTCGTCAGGCAGTCGGTGAAGCACATGAAGAAGATCGTGAAGACGAGGAAACAGGAAGCAGGAAACAGGAATCAGGGAAGGAACGAAGCGGTCTGATTCAATCAAACCGTTTCGTACCTTCCCTGATTCCTGTTTCCTGTTTCCTACTTTCTCTGCGGTTTACGAGTGACGCCGATCCCGGCGGTCCTCACGCCGATCCAGTACGTCCTCACGCCGGTCGCGCCGATCCTCCGCACGATCCCTGACGTCCTCGCGCCGGTCACGAACGTCCTCCAGGCGATCCCGCAAGCCACCGTCATGACGGGCATCGCGGCGATCCTCGGCGCGATCAAGCCGGTCTTCCCGCTTATCGATCACGTCCTCACGCCGGTCACGAGCATCCTCGCGCCGATCGCGGACGTCTTCGATCCGGTCACGGACCACCGCACGGCGCATCGGTCGCTGCGCGAGCAGCGGTGTTGCGGCAACCAGGCTGAACACCGTGACGACGGCCAGCGCATTCAGAGTCAATCTGGGCGAACGCATAACGATCCACCTCCGTCTTTCCATGTTGCCTGGTTGGTCGTGCGGCCAGGCTTGCAGTGGAGACGACGCCAGAATGCCCGCGTTAAGCGGCCGGGATGCTACAGAAGGTGTGGCGTTATTGCGTCGGTGCATCACTGAGGGGCTTCTTACTGCATGCTGCTTGCTGCATGCTTCCGGAAACCACGAGGACAAATGCGTTGGATTACTCGCGCCCGACCCAAGATCGACCGGATCGCCTGTCCGTGGTTGATCCAGCGATTCATCGATCAGAACGCGGAGTTCATTTTTGTGCCGGCCGATCAGGTCACGGAGAAAGCCGCTCAACTCAACGCCATTCCGTTTGATGTCGAGGGTGTCGAACTGAGTCATGACGGTCCGCTCTGCAGCTTCGACGCGATCCTGAAGAAGTACGGCGTCGACGATCCGGCGCTGGACGAAATCGCTGTCATCGTTCGCGGCGCCGACACGGAGCACCTCGACCTCGCTCCCCAGGCGGCGGGCCTGCTCGCCATCTCCCTCGGACTGAGCCGCAACTTTTCGGATGATCACGAGCAGCTGGCTCAAGGCATGGTGATCTACGACGCGCTGTATTCCTGGGCGAAGCACGTGCGCGCCGAGCGGCACACCTGGAATCCGCAGCGCGGACCCAGTCCGCTGCCCGTCGCGGTCTGAGGCCAGCCGGATGTGGGATATGGGATGTGGGATAAACTGCTCACACAATGATTGCTCGGATCTCGATTGGGATCAGATCGACATTTACCGTTCGTAAAAGTGCGGTGGCTCGATGCCGAGGCTCCGCAGGTAGACGTAGCCCTGGCCGCGATGGTGGATCTCGTTGTCGATCACGTACAGGATCAGGTTGTGCGTGGCATCGGTGTACGTCCCGAACGCGGTGATTCGCTCGGCGAACCTGGACGCCGGGATCTGCGGCCATAGCCGGTCGAGTTCCTCCGTGCCGGCGTCCCACAGCCCGAGGAGTTCGTCGCGCGAACTCACGTCACGCGACACGTTGTCAAACGTGCCAGTCACTATGCCCCGCACCATCGGCACGTCCATGATCACCATCTCCATGGCCAGCGCGCCAAACGGGCGCATGCCGGCGACCGCATACGTGAACAGATTCTCGTCGGGGAAGGCCTGAATGACGCGCCGCGTCAGGCGGCGGTGGCCTTGCCAGTGCGAGAGCAGCGCCTGCGGAGTGATGAATGTGTCGGACATTTGAAGCCAGGAAGGAGATGACGAATTCGAACGGCAGGGCGTGAGCGGCGCAAGCACCGCATCTCGCATCTCACGTCTCCCATCTCCAATCTTCAGGAATGGCGCTCGACCTGGCAGCCGAAGACCTGTTTCACTCCTATGGCGATCTGCCCGCTCTCAATGGCGTGTCGCTGTCGGTGCCCGCCGGAACCGTCACCGCGCTCGTTGGCGAGACCGGATCAGGCAAGACGACGCTACTGCGATCCTTCAACCGGCTCGTGGAACCCGACCGCGGAACGGTCACCGTAGGCGGATCGAACGTCCGCGCGGAGCAACCGGAAGAATTGCGCCGACGCCTCGGCTACGTGCCCCAGCGTGGTGGACTGCTTCCGCACTGGACGGTGCGTCGCAACGTCGCTCTCGTGCCGCGCCTGTCGGCGATGCCATCGCCCGATGAAACGGCCGACGACGCGCTGCGCCGCGTTGGACTTGACCCCGTTCGATTCGGAGATCGTCTGCCGGCCGAGTTATCCGGTGGACAGCGTCAGCGGGTGGCGCTCGCGCGCGCCTTCGCCGCACGGCAGCAAGCCGTCCTGCTCGACGAACCGTTCGGCGCGCTCGATGCGATATCCCGTGGCGAAGCACACGACGCGTTCGAGCGGGCGCGAAAAGAACTTGGATTTACCGCACTCCTGGTCACGCACGACCTGGCCGAAGCGGCGCGGTTGGCGGACCAGGTGGTGGTGATGCGGAATGGGAAGATTGAGCAGGCAGGTACGATCGTCGAAATTCATCGCGCGCCCGCGACGCCATATGTGCGAGCGCTCTTTGAGCGCGCCCGCGCCGCGCATGCCGCCCTGATTGCTGCTGCGAGCTCATGATGCGCGCCGCCAGGGTTCTGTTGGCCGTGTCCAGCGCGCTGAGTTCCACACTGGTTGCTCAGGACTCGCGACGCAGCGATGCCGCACCGGTCGTGGTCGCATCGAAACCCTTCGGCGAGTCGTACCTGCTGGCGGAACTCTTCGCGCAGCTCCTGGAGTCACGCGCGATTCGTGTCGAGCGTCGTCCTGGGCTCGGCGCGACCGAGATTGCCTTCGGCGCCTTGCGATCCAATGCCATCGACGTCTACCCCGAGTACACGGGCACCGGACTGCTGGCCATCCTGCACGAGCCGCTCGACAGCGCCATGCGCACCGATCCACGCCGCACGTTCGGTTACGTCAGCCGGCGCTTCGAAGAGGCATACGGCATACGTTGGCTGGCGCCGCTCGGATTCCAGAACGGCTATGCCATCGCCGTGCGCCGCGATGTGGCCACGCGCTTTGGTCTTCGCACCCTGTCCGACCTTTCGCGCGCGGCGCCGGAGCTGGTGGCCGGATTCACGTCGGACTTCATCGGGCGGCAGGACGGTTTGGCCGGATTGTCGACTGTGTACGGCATGCGGTTCAGGAGCGTCCGCCCGCTTGCCCCGGCGGTGAAGTATGTCGCCCTCGCGGAGTCGGCCGTCGATGTGATCGACGGCTATTCAACCGATGGCTTGCTGGCCAAATACGATCTCGTCACGCTTGTCGATGATCGCGCGTTCTTTCCGCCCTACGAGGCGGCGGCGATCGTCTCTCCGCGTCTGGCGCGGGATCGTCCCGACGCGATTTCCGTGCTCGCCTTGCTGAGCGGACGCATTGGCGAGTCGGACATGCGGGGGTGGAACCGGCGTGTCGAGGTGGAAGGCGAACCAATCCCTGAAGTGGCAACTTCCATTCTCCACTCACTGGGCCTGACGACTGACAGCGTCGCGACCGCCGTCCTTACGCCGACCGGGGAGCGATCGTCGCAGGGCATTCTGGCTTTCATGTGGGGACGGCGCGCGGAGACGCTGGCGCTGGCCGGCCGGCATCTTCAGCTCGTCCTGATCGCGCTGGTGGCGGCCGTTCTGGTTGCGGTCCCGCTGGGACTCGTGCTCGAACGTGCGCAGGCAGGCGCGGAGTGGGTCATTGGCGCGCTTGGAGTACTGCAAACGATTCCCAGCATCGCGCTGCTCGCGTTCATGATCCCGCTGCTGGGCGTCGGCGTGTGGCCCGCCCTCGTGGCCCTGTGGTTGTACGCGCTGTATCCGATCGCGCGGAATACCTATACTGGCGTGCGATCGGCGGACCCCGAGGCCGTGGAAGCCTGTGAGGCGATGGGCGCCACGGCGGTTCAGCGGTTGCTCTGGGTTCGACTTCCGCTTGCCGCGCCGATTGTCGTCGCGGGGGTGCGCACGGCCGCGGTGATCACCGTGGGCGCGGCGACTCTGGCCGCATTCATTGGCGCCGGAGGTCTGGGTGAACCGATCGTCACCGGGCTCGCGCTCGTGGATTCACGCCTGATTCTCTCTGGTGCTTTGCCGGCGGCGCTTCTCGCGATCGTGGTGGATGGCGCGCTGGCACTGGTTGAACGAGGTGTGCGTCCCGCGCACCAGAGGAAACCAGGGAATTCATCGGGGTGAGAGTCACCTTTTCACGTTCACGCGAAGGGTGGCGTCGACGTCGGCTGAGTGGCCTGCTGCGAACGCTGCTGGCGAGCATCGCGTGGTGCTCTGGCTCACGGCAACACCACAGAACCAACACTTCATCAGGCCTGAGATTCTGGGGCCCACCAGCCGGACCTCTCCGGCGTTTGGGGTGCGCGAGGTCGTGATCGTTTTCTGAGGTTGAGCATGGCAGACATGGCAGAAAAGAAGAGCCCCCGCAGAAGATGGGTTAGCATCTTCTGCGGGGACTTTTCCGCTGGCGTTGATTGACGATTCGGTTCGATAGCCCTGCACCGGAGTGCAGTCACGTCAGTCATCTTGCCCTTGTCGGACGGGTCCGACTCAGGTGCCTCGCTGCCCGCGAGACTTCAGTTGTGTCCAGCGACCTCACAACCCGCACTACGATTCGAACTTTCGTAGTGCCACGCTACGGTGACGTCTCACCGGAACGCATCCGCTTTCGTAAACCCGTCACGTAAGCGGAAGGCGAATATATCGCGACTGAATTGCTCGTCAAGAGAAACTTTTCGACAACTTTTTCCTGAACGTTCCCACTCGATTAAGTGGAAAAGATTGTTGAGATCGCATGAGTACGGCTTGCATAATCCGGCTTTTTTGTCGGGATTAGTAATGTTTCACTGACGGAGCAGTCACGATGCGTGCGCTAATCGCTTGTTCGGTCCTCGCGTCGCTTCCGATCGCGACGATCGCGTTCTCGCAGCAACCACCGACGCGAACGCTCTCGCGCCCGCAGGTTGAGTTTCCCGAGCCATTCACCGAGATCGGCGCGATCCGTGAATTGCGTGACGGTCGCGTGATTGTCGTGGACTCACGCGAGCTGACCGTAAAGCTCATCGACCTGCGCGCCCGCACCGAGACGTCTATTGGACGTTCCGGCGATGGACCAGGTGAGTACCGCTGGCCCAGCAGGCTCTATCCCCTCCCGGGCGACAGCAGCCTGCTCTGGGACGCAATCGGCGGCCGGATGCTGATCATCGGGCCCGATGGAAAACCAGGCGGCTTCTTCGATCCGAATCGTGTCGAGTCGGACTCGGGCATGGCGCGGATGCGCCGGTTCAACGTCCGCTCTTCGGATGGACGCCGGTACCTGTACGGTGAAGCGCAGCCCATCCGCATTGGCGCCAACGGCGTTCAGGAACTGACCGATCACGCGGCGATCGAACGATTGGACTTCGCGACGCGCAAGCGCGACACGGTGGCCATGTGGCCGATGCGCAAGGACGCCAACGCGCGGTTGATGCCGGGCATGGGCGTTGTCACCCAACCCCGGATGCAGCCATGGCCGGCGTGGGACCATTGGGTCGTCTCACCAGCCGGTCGCGTCGCGTTTGTGTTCTTCGATCCCTATCGTGTCGACTTCGTCGGCGAGAACGGACGCGTTATCGAGAGCCGGCCGATTCCGTACGAGCGGGTCAAGGTCGACGACGCGCTCAAGAAGCAGTATCGCGAGGAACGCGAGCGTCCAATGATGGCGTCAACCAGCAACGGCATGCAGATGATGAAGATGCCTTTCCGCGAGCCCACCGAGTGGCCCGAGTTCCTCCCTCCCTACAACGGGTCCGCGAGGTTTGCGCCGGATGGGCTGCTGTGGATTCCGCGACTCACCCCGGCCGGCCGGCCACCGCTGTACGACATCATCGACGGCAGGGGCGTTCTCGTCGAGCGTGTCGAGCTGCCCGCGCGCACGAAACTGATTGGTTTCGGCACCAACTCGGTTTATCTCGTGCGCCTGGACAACGACGATCTGCAGTACCTGCAGCGGCACGCACTTCCGACGTCACGCCAGCCGTAGCGTTTCAGGTGCTACGGCCAGGACGAGTGCCTAACGCCTGGCCATCGCGGCCTGGCCGTAGCGCTGCGTAAGGAATCCGACGATCAATCCCACCATCGATCCGGGAATCAGGATCTCCCAGAAATACTTCTGGCCGGTGGTCGGATCGGGCATCATCGCGAATGGCAGCGCAAACAGCGCGCCCATGACCAGGCCGAAAGCGATGCCGGCGCCAAGGTTATTCACCTTGCGTGCGAACCACCCGATCAGGACGCCCGCCACCAGGCCTTTGCCCATGGATCCGGCGACGATCCCGGCGATCTGCGGCGCGACTTCCGGCGCCGAGACGAGTGCGGTCAGTCCATCGAAGACTTTCCTGTATTCGTCTTGAGGTTGGCGGACATGGAGGCCCTCTGGGCTTCGGGGTCGGCGGGCATCGGTAATGGGCTCCCTTGGGTGTCTGCTCCTGACTAGGTGAATTCGCGGCGCCCATTAGAAATGCAAAATGCAGAATGCAAAATGCAAAATGGGAATGAGATCGCAGGGGCTGAATTCTGCATTTTGCATTCTGCATTCCGGTGCCGCCCGCGGCACCGTCTCGACCGCTTGCCCCGGCAGGATTGACGCCTTGATGGGTACGGTCCACGTTTTTGGGCGCCATGACCCAGCCGATCGCAGCCCCCGCGACAGTTTCAACCACCAGCGCGCCGGCGCGCATCGCTTCAATAGACATCATCCGCGGCGTGGTGATGGTGCTGATGGCCATCGATCATGTGCGCGTGTTTGCGGGCGTCCCAGCGGGCGGCGCCTCCCCCGGAATCTTCTTCACCCGCTGGATCACGCACTTCTGCGCACCGGCGTTCATTTTCCTCGCCGGGACGTCTGCCTATCTGTACGGACGGAAGAACCCGGGTCTGTCCCGTTTTCTCCTCACGCGTGGAATCCTGCTCGTCCTGCTCGAGCTGACGATCATCCGCGTCTCCTGGACGTTCAACTTCGACTTCAGCCAGTACGAGCTCGCCGGCGTCATCTGGGTCATCGGCTGGTGCATGATCATCATGGCGGGCCTGGTAAAGCTGCCGGTGCGCGTGATCGCCGCGATCGGCCTCATCATCATTTTTGGACACAACCTGCTGGACGGATACGTTGGCGGACTCATTCCCCAACTGGGGAATGACGTCAAGTCGTCCTTGTGGAAGGTGTTCTACGTGGCGTTTTTTGCCGATGCAATCCGGCTCGGCTTCACCAACCTCGTTGTGCTGTATTCGCTGATCCCGTGGATCGGAGTGATGGCCGCCGGCTACGCCTTCGGCACCGTCATCACCCAGGAACCGGCGAAACGCGATCGACTCTGCCTTGCAATGGGCGTTGGCGCGATCGTCCTCTTCCTTATCCTGCGCGGCTTCAATCTCTACGGCGACCCGTCTCCCTGGTCGGCGCCAACAGTCCAAACGGATGGTTCGCCTCAGCTCCCGGCAGTCCTCTCGTTCCTCAACACGAGCAAGTATCCGGCGTCGCTGCTCTTTCTGCTCATGACGCTGGGTCCGACCATCGCCCTCATTCCGGCGCTCGAGAAGGCGCGCGGTCCCATTGTTCGCTGGATGACGGTGTTCGGCCGCGTGCCGTTCTTCTACTATGTCCTGCACATCCCGCTCATTCACCTGATGGCGGCTATCGTGTCGAAGATCCGCCTGGGGACCGTGGTGCCCTGGATCTTCGAGAATCATCCGATGGGCTCGGGCCGGCCGCCCGCCGGATACCAGTGGAGTCTCGGGCTTCTCTACCTCGTCTGGTTGATCGTCATCGTGCTGCTGTACTTCGCCTGCCGCTGGTACGCCGACCTGAAGGCGCGACGGAAGCATTCCTGGCTGGCTTATCTGTAGGCCGCCCTCGGGGGTTGAGCCGGTGGGGGCCGGCCGGTCAATGATGTAATGGCCGGTTCGCTCGTGATGGAGTAGGTTCGTATCTCCATTCCGCCCTGAGGTTGTAACCGTGTCATCGAATGCCGGCACGTCGCCGGGCACGAACGGACCTGCGCCTGAGTCAGCTCCGGAAAGCCTCGATCAGGTTCGCGACATCCTGTTCGGCGGGCAGATGCGTATGGTGGACGCGCGCCTCCAGGGACTTGAGGAGCGAATCCAGTTGGAGCAGGCGTCGTTACGCTCCGAGTTCAGACGGGAGATTGCTGAAATCGACGGAACGATGAAGAAGGGAATTATCCAACTGAACGAAAATCTGGCTGTGGAGCGATCCAAGCGCGCCGACGATCTGCGGGCGTTGACGATCGACATGAAGGAATTGATGAAGAGCCTCGAACGGCGACATCATGCGCTCGAGGAAGCAGCGTCTCTGGCGGACGCGGAATTGCGCGATCACCTCTACAGGCAGAGCGCGACGCAGGCCGCCGAGCTGGCCAAGACCGCCGATCGGCTCTCGCAGCAACTCGATCGTGTCACGACGCGGTTACAGTCGGAGAAACTCGACACCACCGCGCTGGCATCGGGGCTGTCCGAGCTGGTAAGCCGCCTGACGAGTAACGGCATCGACGAAGCGCCGGCCCAGGGCTGATCGGTGCCGGACGAACACTCGGCAACGTCCGAGCCAGCGCCTCCCGAGAACGGTGGGCCGCGGGTCGAGGGTGGGGAAGGCGCCAAATCCGAATTCGCCACGCTTCGGCAGCTGCTCGTCGGTCCCGAGCAGCACCGCCTGGAGGAACTGGCGACCGAGATAAAAGAGCGACAGGTCTCCGCCGCGAACCTCGCGAAACATCTCCCCGAAGCAATCCACCTGCGGGGCAAACGCGACCGGCAGATCGGTCGCGCCCTCGGCCCCACGGTCGAAACGGCGCTGCGCGAATCGATTCGCAAGAATCCACGCGACATGGCGACCGCGATCTTCCCCGTGCTCGGGCCCGCGATCCGCAAGGCACTCGCGGAAACGATGTCGGCGCTCGTCAGGTCGATCAACAGCGCCGTCGAGGCATCGTTCTCGCCACGCGGCATCTTGTGGCGTATCGAGTCGTGGCGCACCGGGGTGCCGTACGCCCAGGTCGTCATTCGACACGCCCTCGTCTATCGCGTCGAGCAGGCGTTTCTCATCCATGCCGAGACGGGAATTCTCCTGGCGCACGCCACTGCCCCGGACCTGAAGGTTCCCGATGCCGACCTGATCTCGGGGATGATGACGGCTATTCAGGATTTCGTGCGCGACTCCTTCCGGCCGGGCGAGGGTGCAACCCTGCGGACGTTTTCGGTCGGCGATCACACGGTCCAGGTGGAAGCTGGTCCGCTCGCGCTGCTGGCTCTGGTGATCCGGGGAGATGCGCCCGAACAAGTACTCCACGACCAGCAGGACATGCTGGAGACCATCCACCTGCAGTTCGCCAGTGCGCTGGCCGAGTTCACGGGTGATACGGCGCCATTCGAATCAGCGCGCGGGCTTCTGGAGGAGTGCCTCGAGACTGTCGTCAACACCGGCCGGAACCGTCGTGGTCGATTCCTGTGGCTTCGCTGGGGCATTCCCGTTGCTCTCGGCGCGTCGGCGCTGATCGTTCTTGCCGTGCAATCGAGCGCCCGCTTTCAGCGCGCCGTGGCGATGCTCAACAACGAGCCCGGGTTGGTGGTGATCAATGCCGACCGCGGGTGGCGCGACTGGGAGATCTCGGGCCTGCGCGACCCGCAAGCGCGCACTCCGCAAGCAGTGCTGGCCGGGGCGGGACTGGTCCCGCGCTCGCTGCTTGGACGTTGGGAGTCGTACATGTCGCTGGACAGCGCTGTGGTGGCAGCTCGCGCGCGACAGGCCTGGAGGATTCCACCGACTACGATGCTGTCACTTCGCGGCGACACCATGACGGTCAGCGGTGAGTTGCCGCTGTCCTCGATGCGGGTGATTGCTTATGCGGGATTGCCCCCGGGCATACAAGTCGTTGACCTCGACGACGCCCGGGTGGTCCTGACACCTTACCTAGACTCGATTCGCGCCGGAGTGGAGGCGGCGAGGGTGTTGTTCGCGCCCGGTGCCTCCGAGGTGTGGGGAAGCGGCCTCGTCCGAGTCCAGAATATCGCGACCCGCTTCCGCATCCTTGATGACAGTCTGACGGCCAGCGCCGCGGACATTACGCTGGCTCTTCTCGGGAGGACCGACCCGACCGGCAGTAACGAGACAAACCAGGCCCTCTCGCAGTGGCGGGTGGATGGGGTTGCGGCAGTCTTCGCGTCAGCCGGCGTCCGCATGCAGCACCTGCGTCGAGAGGCTCTTGCAACGTCCCGACCGCTGACGTCTCCGGATCCTGCGGAAGAAGCGAGCATCAATCGCAGCGTCTCGTTCGAGATCCGCGTGTCCTCTCGACCACGCATTCCCGGGGATCGGTAATGATTCAGAAGAAGATCTGCATGGTCGGCGTCTTCGCGACGGGCAAGACCTGCCTCGTGCAGCGGTTCGTCCATTCGATCTTCTCGCCTCGCTATCTCAGTACGGTTGGGGTGAAGATCGACCGGAAGGAAGTCGGGGTGCGCGGTGAGCCGGTGACGCTGCTCCTGTGGGATCTCGAAGGCCGTGACGGGACCCGCGACGTGAATCCGAGTTACGTCAAAGGTGCGCACGGCCTGATTTTCGTCGTGGATGGCACGCGTCGAGAGACCTTCGACCAGGCATTTGAAATTCGCGACACGGTCACGAGTCACGTGGGGGCGATCCCCGCGGTGTTCGCCCTCAACAAGTCCGACCTTACCGACGAGTGGAAGCTCACCACGGCCGACGAGGCGAACGTGAGCGCGCGCGGCCTGCACGGAGTGCGGACCAGCGCCAAGAGCGGGGCAGGGGTGGAAGAGACGTTTCAGTGGCTGGCGGAAGCCACGCACCAGATGTCGGGGGCCTGACGATGACAACTGTCCAAGCCGCACCGATCACCATCGATGCGTTCGGACTCACGGATCGGGGCAAGGTCCGCAAGGACAATGAGGATCACTTCCTCGTCGCCGATATTCATCGAACGGTGAACGTTCTCTGCGGCAGCCTGTCTGCTGAGGCGCTGAATCACCGCGTCGGCACCAATGCGGCGTTTCTACTCGTTGTCGCAGACGGTGTTGGCGGCGGTCCCGACGGAGACGTGGCGAGTGAGCGAACGGCTGCCGCGATGCTCTCCTACGTGGGCGGGACAACGGTCTGTTTCCAGGGCCTCGATGTGGAACGCGAGCACGAGTTGCTCAGCGCGCTCGAAGAGACCGTGCAGAAGGTGCACAATCAGTTGGTGACGGAGGCCGGCGGGCCGCAGCGCAAAGCTCCGGCGACGACGTTGACACTCGTGCTGCTGGTGTGGCCACGCGCGTATCTCGTTCACGTGGGCGACAGCCGCGCCTACGTGCGCCGTCGCGGAGTGGTTCAGGCGCTCACGCGCGACCAGACCTTCGGCGAATACATGGTCTCGGCCGGGGCCTGGACCGAGGAGCAGGCGATACACAGCCGGACAGCGGAGACTCTGGCCAGCGCGATCGGCGGCAGCGAGTTGGCGCCGACGGTGGGACTCATCGATCTCGAGCCAGGCGACAGCCTGATGCTGTGCACCGACGGCCTGACGAAACACGTGGCGGCGGAGCGGATAGAAGAGGTGCTTTCGATGCCGATCGAAGCGCGAGGAATGGTGGAGCGACTCGTCACGGACGCCTTGGATGCCGGCGGGAGCGATAATGTGTCGGTGATTGTGGCGCGGGGAATACAGTAGCGATCAGCGATCAGCGACAAGCGATCAGCAATGAACAACAAACACATAGTCTTGCCGCGATCGCTGATCGCTGATCGCTGATCGCTGATCGCTGATCGCTTACTTCTGCCCCAGCACCCGCAAGTATTCGCGATCCCACGCCGCCGGCACGCTCTCACGCGGCGAGTAGGGTCCCGGCGCGTACATTCGCGACATGATGCCGAGCTGACTCTGCTCGCAGATGTGCCAGTCCTGGCGATTGGTTCGATCCCAGAACTCCTCGGCATCGGCGATGTTGTAACCCGGTTGGGTCGGTGCGTCGGGATGCACCATCCAGTCGCACGTCACCAGGCTCTCGGTCACGGAGCGCGGTGTCACCGTGTAGTACACGGCGTAGTCCGGGTGCAGGCTCAGCATCATCGTCGGGAAGACCGTGTAGTAGAACGCCCTCGAGCGATCCTCGTCAGGCAGGTCTCCCAATGGAATCGCGCAGGAACGGCCGCTCATCGTGGCGCTTTCGTGCGGCGCCTTGATCTCCATGTAGCCGCCGAGAAACGGACCCTCGGTCAGGTCATTGGCGCCACTGGTGTAGGGAAGCTTGTTGGTCAGTTCAGGGTGAATGGTCGGGCAGTGCAGGCACTCGGAGTAGTTCTGCATGATGAGCTTCCAGTTCGCGCGCACCTGATACTCGATCCGCCGCACCGACAGCAACGAGGGCAAGTTGAAGCGGGCGAACCGCACGTGAATCGGGGCGAAGACCTGCTCGATGGGCTCCGGGTTCGCTCCAAGGTTCACGAACAGGAAGCCTTCCCACTCGCCCACCGCGGCCGAGTGCAACGGGTAGTCGGCGACCGAGAAGTCCGGGGTTCCCGTCATGTGAGGGGCGCCGATCAGGCGGCCGTCGAGCCGATAGGTCCAGGCGTGATACGGACACTGGATCGTCTCGGAGAACGTGCCCGCGGGGTCGATACACAGCCTCGTTCCACGGTGGCGGCACACGTTGTAGTGCGCGCGGATCACGCCGGCGCGATCCCGGACAACAATGAGACTCTCGCCGGCGATGTCGGCGAGCCGGTACGACCCGGGTTCCGCAAAGTCCCGCGCTCGGCCGACACAAATCCACCGGCGCGCGAAGACTTGGGCTTGCTCGCGAGCAAACACGTCCCCCGACGCGTAGTACTCGCGTGGCATGGTGCGCGCGCCGGCCTGGTAGGTATCGGTGGTTTTGAGGAAAGCAGTCATTCGGGGTGCGACGTGTTGGGCCAGTCGGGGTAATTTGCGTGACGCCACAGGCTCGAGGGTAGCCACCGAAGGCACATGGCGGCGTGCTTTGCGCTTTGCGCTCTGCGCTTTGCGCCAACAAGGGGGAAGCTTGATCGAAAAAGCGCTGATCCGGGTCACCGTGCTGGCGGTCGGGATCGCACTTGGAGGGTGGGCGGCAGGGAACGGATTCGCTCGCGCGCGCCTGGGTGATCGGTATGTCACGGTGAAGGGAATTGCGGAGCGGGAGGTCAACGCCGACCTCGCGATCTGGCCGCTGCGTCTCGTGGTGGCCGACAACGATCTCGCCCGCGCCCAATCGCGCCTCCAGGCGAACGTCGCCGAGATTTTTCGGTTTCTGGGCAGGCACCAGATCGATACGGCGCAGGTGACGCTGCAGGACTATGGCGTTGTTGACGCGCTGGCCAACGAATACCGGCAACCGGGCATGACATCGAACCGCTACATCATCCGGCAGGTCGTCGTGGTGCGGTCCGATGCGCCGGCACGCGTGCATGCCGCCAGCCAGCGCGTGGGCGAGCTCGTGAATGCGGGTGTTGTCCTCTCCTCGGGTTCCGAGTTCGGTGGCGGCGGGCCAACGTTCATCTACCGTGGGCTCAACGACCTCAAGCCGGCGATGATCGCCGAAGCCACCGCCCGGGCGCGTGAAGGCGCCGAGAAGTTTGCCTCCGATTCACGCAGCCGCCTGGCCGGGATCCGCCGCGCCAGCCAGGGCGTGTTCGAGATCCTGCCGCGTGACCAGGCGCAGGGCATCAGCGAAGGAAGCCAGGTGGCCAAGATCGTGCGCGTGGTGTCCACGGTGGACTACATTCTCCGTTAGGCATTTCAGGGGGCAACCCGGCATGACCAGCACGCACAGAAGGCAATGGATGGCGTTAGGCTGGCGACTGCTTCTTGTCGCGCCGGCTCTGGTCGCATCGAGCCAGGTGGCGGCGCCGGCCCAGGTGGCAGCGCCGGCCGTCGCGGCGCGGCTGCCGGACCGACTGAGCGACGCCGACTTCTGGGCGCTGGTGGGCTCGATCTCCGAGCCGGGAGGGTATTTCCGGATCGAGGACAATTTCACGTCGAACGAACGGGAGATCGGCGTGCTGTACACGATGATCCGCGAGCGCGGCACCAGTGGCGGCGTGTACATGGGCGTCGGCCCGGAGCAGAACCTGACGTACATCGCCGCCATCCGCCCGCAGATGGCGTTCATCGTCGACATCCGGCGCCAGGCGGTGATGCAGCACCTCATGTTCAAGGCGGTCTTTGAAATGGCGCCTGATCGCGCCGATTTCATCTCGATTCTCTTTTCAAAGCCGCGGCCTCCCGCACTGGACTCGGCGACGTCGATCCAGGACATCTGGAACGCGTTCTGGCCCTTGAAGTCAGACAGCGCGATGTGGAAAGCGAATTACGCGCGCATGGTCGACTTGTTGACACGAGTGCACGGTTTCCGACTCACGGGCGACGAGCCGGAAAAGTTGAAGTGGGTCTTTGACAACTTTTTTGCGTACGGACCCGTCATCACGACTCGCGCAGGGGGCGGTGGGGGCGGCGCCAACTCGTCCACCTTCGCTGACCTTACCGGGTACTCGAACGACGCTTCCGGCAACCCGAGGAGCTTCCTCTCGAGCGAGGAGAACTACGCGTTCGTCAAGGACCTGCATGCCCGCAACCTCATCGTTCCGGTGTCGGGAGACTTCGCCGGCCCCAGGGCCATTCGCGCGATTGGCGCCTGGTTGCAGGCGCGAGGCGGAGTTGTGAGCGCCTTTTATGTCTCCAACGTCGAGCAGTATCTGTTTCAGGACGGCAAGGCACAGGTCTTCTACGACAACGTCCGGACGCTGCCGGTGAACGAAGCGAGCGTCTTCATCAGACCGTATTCGCTTCGCCGCTACGGCTTCAGCATGCAGTCGTTGTGTCCGATTGCGCGGTTCCTGGAAGCAGGGGCGCTGAGCAACAATGCCGCGATGACCTGCCCGGGTTAGCGAGCGCAGAGCGCAAAGCGCAAAGCGCAAAGGGTCGATCGTTCGAGACCAGAGCAGGAATCACCACTGTGGATGCTCCTCAAACTCTTGCTGAATGGCCGGGACTTACGTCGCGCTGTTGAGGGGCATCAACGTCGGCAAGGCGAAGCGCGTGGCCATGGCCGACCTGCGCGCTGTTATCGAGTCGCTCGGCTACACGGATGCGAAGACTCTGTTGAACAGCGGGAACGCCGTCTTCGCGTCCAGCAGGGCGCTGCGCCGCAACGCGGCGGAAGAACTGCGCACCGCGTTGCTGAAGAAGACCGGAGTGTCATCCCGGTTCACGCTTCGTTCGGCGGAGGAACTTGACGAGATCGTGAAGGCAAATCCGTTGTTGAAGGTGGCAACGGATCACTCTCGTCTCTTTGCAGCGTTTGTCACTGATGCCGCGGACCTTTCACGCCTGCAGCCGCTGGCGAATCAGCCGTGGAAACCTGAAGTGCTGGCCATCGGTCCGGGCGTGCTCTACATCTGGTGCCCGAACGGTCTGCTCGAAAGCAAGGCGTCTGAGGCCGTGGGGAAGGTCCTCGGAGACGGGGTCACCGTGCGGAACTGGGCGACCGTGATGAAGCTTGCCGGACTGATTGCAGATCGCTGATCGCTGTCTTTTTGCATTCTGCATTCTGCATTCTGCATTCTGCATTCTGCATTTTGCATTCTACTGCGCCGGTCCTCCGACCCTCCCCTGTCCAGTGCGAATCTCGTAGCCGGCAGGTGGTTCCTTGTCGAGCAGCCAGCGCACGAAGTAGTCCCAGCGGCGCCGCATCATGTAGTTCCCGGCCGCGCCGTACCCATGCCCCGCGTTAGGTATCATCAACAGGTCGAAGTCTTTGTTCGCCTTGATGAGCGCGTCCACGACCAGCTCCGTGTTTCCCGGCGGGACGTTGTTGTCCAGCGTCCCATGCGCGAGCAACAGCTTTCCTTTGAGGTTCTTCGCCTGGAGCTGGTTCGCCTCGGGGGCGTAATTGTCAGTCTCATTGTTGCGGACCAAGAGCCCCTGGTATCGCTCACCCCAATCGTCCTCGTAATTGCGTTGGTCGTGGTTCCCCGATTCGGCGATGCCGACCTTGAAGAAATCGGGGAAGCGGAACATCGCGTCGGCGGTGATGAACCCGCCGCCGGAGTGGCCCCACATGGCTGCCTTGTCGATGTCGATCCATGAGTATCGTCGAGCCAGGTCCTTCATGCCTGCGACCTGGTCCGGGACGGTGTTGTCGCGACCCATTCTGCCATAGTAAGCGTCGTGGAACGACTTCGAGCGACCGGGCGTGCCGCGGCCGTCGATGTTGACGACGATGAATCCGAGTTCCGCGAGCGCCTGCCGGTCGCCACGAGCGGCTGTGAACGCCCGGCTCCCCGTGCTTCCGCTCTGAGGTCCCGGATACGCGTTGTTGATGATTGGATACTTCTTCGTTGAGTCGAAGTTGGTCGGGCGGAACATCAGCCCGTACAGGTCGGTCTTTCCGTCCGCGGCCTTTACCGTGATCGGGATCGGTGGTTTCCAGCCGGTGCCGAGCAGCGGCCCGATATCCGCCTTCTCGAGCGGCAGAACGAGCGTGCCGTCGGCGTCGCGGACGTTCACCACCGCGGGCGCGTCGGGCCTCGAGTACGTGTCGACAAGAAACTTCCCGTCGGGCGATAGCTGGATGTCGTGCATCCCGACGTCAGGTGTGAGCGAGACCGCGTTCTTTCCGTCGAGCCCGATGCGATAGTAGTGTCGGAAATACGGATCCTGCCCGGGCTCGCGGCCGTTCGCTCCATACCACAACGTCCTCGTCTTCTCATCGACGCGCGCGATATCGGTGACCGGCCCCTCGCCGCTCGTGACCTTGTTCTTCAAGGCGCCGGTCGAAAAGTCGTAGAGGTAGAGCTGGCCCCAGTCGTCGCGCTCCGAGTACCAGACCACCTCGTTGCTCGCCCACAGCACGCGCCACCCGGTGCGCGACTCGAAGTGCGTGGGGACCTTCTCGCTCAACACCGTGCGCACGGCGCCGGTCGACGCGTCGGCGACCTTGAGCACCGCCTCTTTGTGGTCACGTGGTGTCGAGACCAGGGCGAGCCTGGAGCCGTCGGGACTCCAGTTGTAATCGTTCATGCTGATGTCGTCTCCCAGCGTCGCGCGGTGGAAGTCCGGCGGCATCTGTAACCGGACGATGCGCCCGGTCTCTACCTCGATGATCACCCGATGCACCATGGCGACGATGGAGTCACCCGGCAGTGGATACTTCCACGACCTGAGCGCTGGTCGGCCGACCGCCGTCGACAACATGTGCATCTCGCCCACTTGCCGTTCGTCCTGCTGCTGGGTCGCGATCTTGCGCGAGTCCGGCGACCACAGAAGCATCGGGCGGTCACCCGTTCTCCAACCCGCGTTATCGGTCGCGTAACCGAAGTCCTTGACGCCGTCAGTCGTCAGCGCGCGTTCCCTACCGGTTGCGACGTCGCGCACCCAGATGTTCCAGTCGCGAATGAAGACTGCGTTCCTTCCATCAGGCGACACGGAGACAGTCGGCCCGGCGGCACCGCGGCCGCCACCACCTCCGGCGCGACCACCACGACCTCCGCGTCCGGTTCCACCCGTTGCCGTCCCGGCTGCGACGCACGTGTTGCCGGACACATCGCACCGGAACCGACGCTGGCCAACATCGATCGAGACGCTATCCATGCGCGCGTTGAAGTCGATCTGCTGAAAGGGGAGCTGAGTCGCGTTCATGGTAGAGCCCGAAGCGGAGCCGAGCGCGGTCGCCAGGCGCTGATGATCGAACGCGGGAGCGATGCGTTTCGCCGCGGGCGACACCAGCCGGAACTCGTTGCCCGTCGCCGTCTGGGCGCGATACCAGAATCGACCGTCAGGCAGCCAGTTGGCGCCGACCGTACCGCCAATCACGAGTCCCGTGAGATTGGGACCGAGCAGGTTGACCGCCCTGTCGTATTCGGCCGCGGTCATCTTGCCAGCCTGGGCGGACGCCGTCGCAGAAATGCCAAGCGAGGCGACGACCACGGCGCGAAAGACAATCTTCATGTGTGACATCAGGGGTTATCGCTGGTTGCTGATTGCTGCATGCTGGTTCTGGTATTGCGTGCTGGGCTGGTGCTTATGCTTGTGCTGCCAGACCGAACCCCCAGCGCCAGTATGAGTACCAGCACTAGGATGCAGCTTTCCGCACCAAGCGTCCACCGTACCTTAGTGTACCGATGCGAAAGTCTCGTTCAGCAAGATTCGTCGAAGTCAGGAACTCGGATTTGTCGGAACCGGCGGATACGGCGGATCGGCTGGGCTTGACCCGCTTTTGTGGACACGGGGTTAAGGA
>CAZSNV010000011.1:0-40248 GCA_964608035.1 uncultured Gemmatimonadaceae bacterium
CGTTACGAACCCGTGAGGCGAGCTGGGGCGCCAGCTCCAGCTCGAACTCCGCAAACCGCCGCGCGCCGCGCGCCGCCTCTTCGCGAAACAACGACCGCACCCCCTCCGTCCGGTTGCGATCGGCCGCGGTCTGAAAGCGCAGCCCTACGCCCCGCAGTCCCGGCCCGGCGAGCTTGTCGAGACGGGCCTCGGCCTGGTCGAGGTTCTCAAGATGCCGATACCGAACCGCGATGGCCATAACTACGCCTCCTTCCCCTCACCGGACTCCGGCTGGACGTCGAGACCTACGACCGGGCCAATCGGGACGAGCACCCCGACCCGTGAGGCCTGGAGAGCGAACTCCTCGTAGCCGACGCTCACGAGTTCGGCCATGAGAGTCTCCTCGCTCGTCTGAACGTCACGCGACTTCGTCGCCCAGTGCGCAATGATCCGCTGCGTTCCCAAGACCCCCGGGCCGATGATGTTCAGCAGCGCCTGTTGGTCAGCTAGACGACGTTCCAGGCTCTCCAGCCGGTCGAACGTCGACCCCGCCAGCTCCGTGTCCAACCCCACTCGGATAAGACCGTTGAGTACCTCCTCGACCTCTGCACCCTGCGCCGCGGCATGCGCCTCGACCTCTTCCAACAGCACCGGATCCAGCTTCACTTCTTTCACGTTCGTCATCTCGACCTCCTGATCGAATCCCTGTCAGCTAGTTCACCGGACGACCCTCTTTCGACGGCCGACGCGACGCCGATCGCGCGGACTGACATCGCGCCGGCCCGCGCCATCCGCTCCGCCAGCCGCGCCCCATCCCGCGGCAGCTCGAGCTCCACCGCCCGCGCCCAAGCCGACTTCAGCCGGTCGGCCGAGAAGCCCGAGACGGCGAGCCCGTTCTCGTACCGAGGGCTCAACAACACGTGAACATGCGGATGACCGAATGGCCGACCATCCCCACCATTCCCATGCACCGCGACGACGCCCTGAAGGCCCTCAGTAATGCTCTGCACTGCGCGGCGCGCCGCGCGGTGCAGAACCTCCTCCGATCTCGCCGGACCAAGACGCGAAAGCCGACCTGCAATCTCGTCAGAAGTCGTCAGCTTCAGTCGGTAGAAGCGTGGTCGGGCCAGGCCCACTCCGTCTGCACGCAGTCGTCCAATCGCGACGTCTGTCCCGCTGACACGATACCGATCCCCGAGGCCACGGACCCCGACTACCCGACCGACCGTCCGCTCTTCGCGGTGCGCGATGTAGCGTGCGTTCTTGGCCGCGGCATTAGCCGACGACGTGTAGTCCACGACCACCACCGCGACTTCGTTCATGCGACTTCCTCTGCCGCGACGACGCTTCCAGCGTCCTCCCGCCGCCGGGCGACAGCCGCGGCGACAGCCTCGTTCACGACCTCCCACCGCGCGCGCGAATGGCTGACCGCTTCCGCTTCCAACTCCTCCGCGCTCAGCCCCAGAGATGGACCGCGGATCGCGAGGAGTTTCGATAGTTCGAACGCGGCCAGCACGACCGGACCGAGGATCTCGAGCAGCTCCCGCACACGTACGAGTTCGTCGAAGACCTCCTCCGTCTGCGACGGCCGAAGGCCTTCGCCACCCGCGGCCGACGCGAGACCAGACCGCACAAGCTGCTCCGTCGCCTGATTGAGCCGGACCCCCTGAGAGGCTGCGTAGGCCCTCACCTGGCGATCCGTTCGAAGGTCCGTCCAGCACTGGACATGGGCCCTTCGAGGCGGCTGATCAGCGAACTCTTTCCTCGGCATTGATTCAGAACCCTGGTATCGCAACGCTACCGCTTCTAACCACCGTCTTCGTCGCTACTTCCCAGCACTGCGCGGCCTGGGTGATTCAAGCGCCTTATCTTGCCGGCGTACCCATGTACGCATGTACAGAGGTACAGATGTCCGCTTTTCCTCGACCGCCTTTTCCGGAACCGACATCCCGAAGCGCATCACCAGTGACATCTCGATTCCCCGTCCCGCAGCTACCCCCGAACTACCAGGAGAGAAACGTGTCCCGCACCCTCGTCGCCGCGAGCCGCAGCGCCAGACGCCCACGACCGCACCCGGTCGCCCAACGGGCACGCCTGGCGCCTTCCAAGCTTCACGCCGCCGTCGCACGCTGCCGCTTGTACTCCGACACGATGTACTCCATGAAGTCCTTGATGTCCCCGTACTCACCCTCCGCTGACCTCAGGAAGTCGTATTTCCGCCTCTTCTTCGCCGCCGCGGCCGGCGAGGCCGACTCTCCCTCTTCCTCGACCTCGTACATGACGCCGGGCAGCGTCACGTAGTACTCCTCCTGATTCGTCTCCTTCTTACCCGTCCACAGCGCGAGGCCCGTCCACTTCAGCCGCCGCCCCTTCAGCTCGCGAATCGGATCCGTGATCACCTCGACATCACAGACATGATTCGCCTTGGTCGCCCGATCCGGATTCCGAAACAAGACATCCATCGCTTTCTCCTTTCGCGTCCTTCATGTCGGTTCCCGCCACACGCAACGGCTTCCTCGCTACGCCACCGACCTAAGCAACCGCCGCCACGGCGCGGCTCACCTCCTTCTCCGGAGGCTTCGTCTTCTCATCCCCGGGGTTCTCGACCTCCCGCAGTGACTTCGCCCTCTCGGACATCCACCGCGTGAACCTGCGGTCACGTACGACCAGACGCGCGGCTTCGACCATGACGTGGTTTCGATCGGTGTCCTGATGCTCAACAGGGTCCGACTCGCGGAGGTACTCCGCGTACAGGTTCACGGCCATCTCGACATCTACCGGCATCCGAATCGTGATCGCCTTCGTTTCGACCTTCGCTTTGCCCTTGATCAGGCCCATGCTCCTCCTCCAGCACGCCGTAACCGTCCTGCGCTACGCCGTCGTACCGGCAAACCCGATGCCCGACCGACGATGCCGACGCAAACTGCTGATACACCGACCTGTTCAACCTATTGCCGCCTTCATGAGTCTCCCGAATCGAACGTGCTGACGACGCTTTCGTCTCGCACGTCGAACCGTGGCGACGACGAGCTCGACCCCTCTACAACCGCATCCCCATCTCGCCCAGCATCTGCCTCATGAGCGTCATGCCTTCACGCACGCCGACTGCCTTTGAAGGCGATGCTGGCGCCAACGGCGCCGGGATCGCCGGGGGTGCATCTGTCAGCGCCTCCCTCTTCTTCGCTTCGTCCTCGCGCCGCCAGCGCTCGATGGACGCCCATGCCTCCGCCGTGCGTGCTGTCGTGCGCGCCTCTTCTTCGGCGACGAGAGACGCTTTCTCCGCCTCCCACGCCTCGCGCGTGACTCCGGCCTGTTCCCACGCTGGTGGAGGCGGTGCCTTGCGCGCGAGTTCCAGCGTCAGCTCGGCTCGCCCCCAAACCCAGTACACGCAGCGTGTCTTTCGGCGTTGCTGGGCGTACTCGTCGACGAGTACGCCCCTGACGGCTGCCTGGAGGTCGGCCTCCGTGAGGCCGTCCGCTAAGCGCGCACGAACGTGGGAAGCGTCGTGCTGGCGTTCGAATGGTCCTGGGCTGATCTCTGCGTGGAGGTAGCGGTAGTTCACGCAGCGCGCGACGATCTGCTCGCGTGCTGCGTCGTCCGGAGTTCCCCCCTCCCGAGTTTCAGAAAGAGAGTTCTGAAGAAAGAGAGTTCCATCCTTATATGCGCCGCCGCGGTTGTCTCCCTGGCCGACCGACGATGTCTCCGATGCGGTACCGGATGACTCCGTGGGCGTCGGCGAAGCGCCTCCCGAAAGCGCCACGCTCGCGGCATGACCGGTCCCCTCCCCAACCGTCGCCGGATCCGTTTCCGCGGGCCTAAATACAGCTGCCGGGAGGCAGCTGTATGCCCACGCCGTAAATCCGTACAGCGGCGTCCGACGAGGGCCGCGCAGCGTCTGGGAGATCGGCGCCTCGCTATGCTCGGCGCCCGGCAAGCTGAACTCGAGCAGCCGCTGCAACGCGCGTTGGACCGTACGCGGGCTCGCATTACAGAGCATCGCCAACCGCTCCTTGCTGGGATATCCCACGTGCGTTCGGTTGTTGAAATGGCTGACTAGCTCGAACAGGACGCGGTATTCGAGATGGCCGATCTCGCCACCGCGCATGGTTACCGACCGGACCCACGCCTTCGCGATGAACTCTGGGGGAACGACTCGATGCGGCTTTGGTGGGAACGGAGGCCCTTCCGGCGTTGCCACCGGAGCTCGCTTCAGGTACACCTCTCCCGTTACGCCAGCCGCTGCTGCGCTGCGCATAGACACACCTTTCCTGTTCGGTGGGCCAGGGCTTGACAGAGAGGTTTTGGGAGGTGTAATCTCGCGCTGTCTCGTATCGCGAGGCCTGTTGCCTCCCACGACCCCCCGCCGGCGCCACCGGTGGGGTTTCGTGTTTATGGGCCTTGTTGTGGCCCGCCTCAGTCACCTTGTTACTTCCGCTAGGCTCTCTTCCTTCTGCGGTGAAAGTTTTCACAGAACTCCGGCAGAACTCGCTGGGCGCCACCCTGACGAGCCTTTGGAATGCTGCGGTCCACCTCAAACAACGGGGTGGATTTCACCGCTACACAGAACTGTCGCGGGGATGCTAAAGGGAAGGTTGATGTGTTGTCAAGTTAGAACTTGACTAACACCCCAATTATTGGGGCCGACCGCCAGGACGCTACTCGTGCGACATTTCGCCGATATCGCTCTCGAGCATGCTCCGGAGCGACCTCCCGGCTTCCGCCGAAAATTTGCGGCGGACTTTCGTTACTTGGAGCAAGCCCTGCTTCTCCAGCGAAGCGAGTGCTTGACGAACGTACTCCCGGCTCACTCCGATTGCGTCGCCCACCTCGGCTAGCGAGAAGGTGTCGCTTCGAAGCGCAGTCCGGAGCAAGGCGCTTTGTTTCGCCGTAAGTTTAAAAACAACGGTCGCGTGATCGTCAACCCAACGAAGTTCCACCGCCGACAGCCCGGTCATCTGCCTCTCCGCGGTCGCATCACTGGCCTCCCGTTCATCGCTGTTCGAGCTCACGTTCGAGCTCTGGAAGATGCCTCTCGAGCAGCTCGATCATGACGCTCCGGAGATCCGCACCCGCCATCTTCCGCGTCTTCCGGCGGACGGCCACCATGAGTGCTCGTTCTTTGAGCCCTGACGGGCCCCAAAAGTGAAACTCCCCCTGTGGCCCTTCTTCCGCCTTCGTACCTTTTCGGCGCCTCTTTGGGCGTACGTCCTCGTCGACGTGTTCGGCGGCCGCCGACGGCGGTGCCGACGCAGCTGTTCCTACGGGCGACGCCGCATTCTCCGCGCTCAAGATCGCCACGGGTCCCTCGGTGGCTTCTTCGGCCGGATTTACTGCCAGATCTCCGCTCTCCGCCAATACGCGCGCCTCGCTCGGCTGCGCCTCCTCTGTTGCTACGGCCTCGCCGACCGGAGCTGCAGACGGGCTGTCCGGAGCCCCAGGGGGGGGTTGTCCCGCCCGCAGCCATGGATTCGGCATAGGCCGCTTCGAGGAGGTCATCGTGCCTCAGCACGCGCCGCTTGCTCTTGCGGCGTCCGAGAGAACAAGCGCTGAACAAGCTGCTCGTAGGACCAGCCCGCTTCTCGGTCGTAGTCGTACGTTGGCATCTGTCGTGCGAAACAATCCGCGATTCGGACCGTACGCGGGATCGGGTCCAAAACCGTATATCCCACGGGGTTTGCCCGCATGAGCTCAAGAACCTGCTTGTCGTGCGTATTCGTCCGCTGAAACATCGTCGGAAGGATCCCCAGCACGCACAGGTCTGGGTTGTGGAACTCCCGTGCTTGATTTACGAGGTTCACAAACTTCGCGAGTTCGTTGAGGCTGGCCAAATGGGTCTGGACTGGAATGATCAGATCCGTGGCGGCGACCAGCGCGGATGAGGTGAGCGCCCCTAGATTCGGAGGGGTGTCCATCACTACGAAGTCGTACTGCGTCGAAACTTGCTCGAGCGCCTTCCGGAACTTCATCGGCCCCGCCAGCCCCGAGAGATCGCTATCTGCCGTGAACCACTCCTGCGACGACGGCAAAAGATCGAAGTTGCGGGCGCGGTAGGCACACGCCTGAATCGGCTCACCCTTCATCAGCACCTGGTAGATCGTCCGTTCCAGGTCTACCGCCACGCCGAAGATCTGCGCCTGCTGGCATTGAGGATCCAGATCGACGAGCAGGACCCTGTAGTCGATGTCTGCCAAGGCCGCCGCGATGTGAGCGGCTGAGGTTGTTTTGCCGACGCCGCCTTTCTGCATTGCTATCGCGATGCCACGCACCTCTTATCCCTCCTTCTGTACAAATGTACACTATTTCCACATTCGACAGTACATCTGGACATATCGACAGATGTACTGTTGTCATTATGGACCTATGTACACTCCAAAGCAAGCGCTTTCGTGGCGATCTGTACCTTTGTACAAAGATAATTAATGTACATTTGTACTGATTGCCAAACTATTGCTATCGAAAGTACAAATGTACATCGTTGGCCTCGTACTGAGCGCCGGGAAACACGCAGGCAACTTCGCGAGACGTACCGATTGACCCCCGGTGATAGATTTCGAGCTAAACTGTTGATTTATAGCTAGTTAGCGTCCGTGAAACGCAAAATGTTTCACGGTTCTTTACTACTACTTACAAGGAATGTTTCACGACTTGCCATTTATTTTCAGTAGGTTACAGGCCGTGAAACAATTTAAGTTAGCTCTGGCTCCGTCCGGCGGAGCGACGGGCGCGCGCAAATTCTGTACATCTGTACATTGCGTGCGCCACCCGGCCACCGCTCGCTCACACCCTGAACTTTCCGTGAAGGAAGTTACCCGATCACGCGCCCACGTGCGCACCACCCCCTCCCGCGGCTTGTACATGTGTACACGACGAGAGTCGTGCGCCCGGTCCCAACGAGGGTGTGGGTTGCGAGGTTCATGCAGCGGCGTGCACCACTTAGCTGGCCGGATTCGCGCTCAAGATGCAAACATGTCTCGCTACGGTTGCAACGTCCCACGGTTTCTCGTTCATTCTCCAATCATCCACTGCCGATGCAGGGCCTCGCCCGCACAGCGCCTCCTGCGGAGGAACCGACCGACGGTCCCGTGGCCCAGCGTTGACGGACCCCCTTGAGAGGCTCGGTAGCCTACGATCGGGGGGCCAGACGTCCCGCGGTCGGAGAGGTGATGCGTGAGCGTGATCCAGACGGTGTTTCAACGAACCTTCGATGTCTTCTCTCGACGCCGTCGTGGCGGGAAGTATCCGGCGGACGAGATCTCCCCCGAGCTGCGCCGGCGCGCGCTCATGTACTTCGTGGATCTCTTCAGCGGGAAGTACCACGGCATGAACTACCGCGGCGCTTCGTTGTCGTACAACCGCGCCGAGGAGTTCGTCCAGGAGATCCACACGACGTTGCAGCGCCTCGTCGCCCGAACGCGGCTGACGACGGACGATCGCGCGCCCCGACACCTCGATGCCGAGCAGGACTTCGCCCTGTACATGCAGACGTGCCCTCCCGCGGACTTTCTGGACGCGGTCGAGCTGGCGTTTCGAACCGAGGTGCTGTGGCATGTCACCAACGACGAGCAGCAGGCTGTCGACGGCATGAACGAAGTCTTTCGCGTCTCGGGCTCGCCGTATCGTTTGACCCCGTTCGTGAAGGTCCACGAGCCGTCGACAACGGACCATGGGAACCCCTGCACGAGTATCCGCACGGTTGCGGTTCCACAAGTGATGCGTGTCGACGAGGAGGTGACACATACGATGGCCGTCGACCCGGCCCTGGCCGCGCTCGCCGATCCGGGGTACGCGTCTGCGAACGGGGAGTTTCGGGCCGCCCTCGCGGATTGCCGCAAGGGCGACTACGGCGACTGCCTCACCAAGTGCGGGAGCGCCTTCGAGAGCGTCATGAAGGTCCTGTGCGCCAAGAAGCGCTGGCCGGTGCCCCCGAAGGCCGTCGCCTCGCAGCTGCTGGACGAGATCTTCAAGCACGTGGCGCTGGCGCCCTTCTTTAAGCAGACGTTGATGCTGGTGGCGACCATGCGGAACCAGCTGAGCACCGCACACGGGGGCGGTACCACGCCGCGTGCCGTCGAGCGCCACGTCGCCGAATACGCGATCGCCTCGACAGCCGCGGGAATACTGCTACTGGTCCGCGAGGCAGGGGAGTAGCTGGCCCGCGCCTCGCCGCTGGCACTGCTCGTGGAATCGACCAGCGAGGAGGGAGGACGGCATTCAAGGGCAATGTCGAATGGCGATAAGGTGTGTCGAGCTCTCGGCGCTCCAGGGCGAGGCGGTCGATCAATCGAAGCCTGAGCCGTGATTCGGTGCCGGATGTCGCCTGCCTTGCGGCGGCGATACGGGGATCTACGTGCGGTGGGGAGGAATGTTGCAGATCGACTTCGAATTTGCTGATACGAGCGAGCACCGAACCTTCTCGCAGCGGAATCCAGGCTTCTGGCCGCATTTTGGCCGCGTGGCGGCACTTGCCAACAACTGTTTCGGTCGGCCAACAGCGCCACGCAATCGGTCAGAGGACGTGGGATTCGCCCTGGGTGAAACCTGCCGCGACGAATTCCTTGAGATTGTGTTCCTGGCGGTCAATGGGCACGGGATCGCGGCACAAAAGCTACTTCGTGGCTTGTACGAGCGCGCCGTTACAGCGGAGTATTTGCGCCGAAATCCAGAGCGGGCCGAGCGGTTCGTACGCTACGCCGCCATCCAGGAGTTCAAGGCCGCGAACAAAGCCCTCGAAGTCGTCAGCGGCGAACAGCTCGATTTAGAAATGGCCCGCAGTGGCATGTCATACGAGCAAATCCGACAGCAATACGAACAGGTGAAGGGCGAGTTCCCTGGGCGAGAGTGCGACCATTGCCACCAAAGGCAGAAAGGAACGGCGATCTCCTGGGACATTGACTTCACGTCCATGGCCCGGAAGAGCGTGGATTCGCCAGACGACGTGTTCATCAAGTTGTTCTTCGCGTGCTATGCGCTGCCCACGCTTCAGATCCACGCCACGCTGGCCTCGGCCTTCTCCCGAGAGGCTGCGCCCGGCACCACACGAGACGAACGCAAGGTCCACGACGTCGAGTTCACCCTTGCCTGCGCGACTCTGGTTTTCATCCGTGCGTTGCAGACCCAGAATGATATGTTCGGGCTCAAGCTCGCCGCCGAAATCAGGGCGTGTTTCGACGACGTATCCACGGTGTGGGAGAACCGTCCGCATGGTCCCCTGGCCACGAGGGGCGCCGGGAACGAATAGCGCCTCGCCACGGTGAAAGTCAATCGGGCAGATGCGCAACGAATTCGCCGGGAAAGTCGGTCTTCAGCATCCGGCGCGCAACAACCTTCATGAGCGGCAACCAGTGATGGACGCGGCGATGGAAAAGACGGTCGTCCAGGTTCACCAGCTCGAACGGTTGTCCGCGCTCCGCCGATGTCAGGGCATGAGCGATTAGATCGCGGACCTCTTCAAGGACTCCCTTTGGACCCTTACCCAAGCCGAGTAGCTCCCCAAACGTCTTGCCGCGGGCGTCGGCAGGCAAGAATGTCTCGTAATACATAGTCTTGAACGGTTCCTCGGTGGGGGCTGCCACCGGGAAGATCGCACCAAGCCATCGTTCGAACACGCTCCCCTCAGCCGGGACGACTTCAGCGGGTTCGATGTATGGGGTGCCGCCACGGTCAGCAGCCTTCTTCAGCCGGTCACGACGGCGCCAGAGCGCCTCGGCAATCTTGAAAAAGCACAAGAACTGGTACGGAAGGCTATTGGAGTTCAGCGCCTCTCGATAGATGCTCACGAGCGCGGCGAGATCATCGTCCTTCTTGAGCCCCGGCGGCACAGCGAGCGGCAGTTCGGGAAAAGGGTTGATGTAGCCGATCATCGTGTTGCCTGTCGCGATCTCCAGAAGGTCGACCTGGAAGACGTGAAGGGGCACGTCCAGGTGTGCGGACCACATGCTCAGCGACGGCGCCACCCGCACGTACGCCTTGACGTAGGCGTCCGTGAAGTTGTCGGCTTGGAACGGGTACACGGCGAAACCCGACAGAAACCCCTGCAGGTTGGGTAGCCCCCTGAATACGACGCCCTCATCACTCGTCATCCGGATCTCTGTTGCGCCTGGATTTCCCGGTGGACTGTATGCCGGTATGGCGATCGCAACGTGCGAATCCCCGGCAAGAGCCGTGCTCGGGCGCTGTTCGTACTCTGGCAACGGACGGATGCCTGGGCGGGACAGGGTAAGGACACCAGAATAGAGTCCGGGGCTGCCAGCCGGATCGTGCAAAGGGCCCTCGGACGTGGAACCCACGAACGTGGTGAACTCCGGTAGGCCCGCGGGGCCCATCGATACTTTCACAGGTGGCAACACTCGCGGTGGTCCAGGCGTCGGCGACGGCGGCCCGCCACCCTCCCCTCGAGCGCGACGTTCTTTTCGCAGGCGAGATTGGCGTCCCACGACGTTTCCGAATCGGCCACGCAGCCTCCGAAACGATGGTAGGACGCGAGCACGCCAATAGCCACCGCCTTGGGTTCGGGTCGGCATCCGTTGGGCGATTCGTCGCAACCGAACCGTGTCGTCCGACCTCGGGGCCGAGAGGGTTCCACAGAGGGTCAGCGGGCGAGCCGACAAATGTACACGTGTACATGATGAGCGGCGCCGGCGGGTAAGGGCCCTAGTTGGTCGGTAGGTCGCGTGGAAGACGGCGAGCCTGGAGAACGAGTTCTCCACCCTGGTCGGAGGCCTCGAGCCAAAGGTGCGCGTGCGAGAACACCGCGGGGCCGGGAAAAGCGTAGGGTAGGGCCTCCGGGAACGACGTCACCGTAAGGACGCTGGCACCAGCGTACTCACCCTGGAGCACCGACTCCACCAGCTTCGCCGTCGCCACCACGTCGTCCTTGGCGCCCTGGTTGTCACGTGCTGTCTTTCGAAATTGACGAAACAGGCACTCCGCGAGCGGGACTTCATGCCCCTCGGTGATCAGGACCAACGCGCGACGGCCGCTCGCCTCGAACTGGCGGTTAGCGTCTTCCAGGAACCGCTCCAAACGTCGGGCAAGCGCCACGAACATCATCTCCTCGTGCCGCGCACGCAGGGCCTCTGTGCGGCCATCGATCTCCAGCACGAGCCCTCGCCGGTACAACTCAAGTGCTCGGCCGACCGAGCGGGCAAACCAGATCTTTCCAGGCGCACCACTGATGATGCAGTTCTGCTCCGCCAGACTGAGCAAGAAATCGTCGTCATCGCTTCGCTCACGAGGAGACACCATCGACACAGCTGACATCACTCCCTCCCGGTAGGGCCACCTGTGCCCCGGCCGCATCACCTACATGGACGCAGCGCTCGAGCTGCGCACGCTCTTCCGACGAACACCTGCAGACACCACACGGCAACAGCCGTGCCCGCTACTGCTCGTGGTTGCGCGCTGCTACGTAAGGCGTCCGTTTAAAGCGGCTTAGATAAGAAGTGGGGGAGCGGCGCGCGAGGGAAGACGCGCCGGCGTCGCGTCAGCAAGACCAAACAGACGCCAAGAATCCTACGGATCGGACCGCGCGCTAGCGACGAAGATCGAAGCTCTGCGACCGGCGACCGGACGGGCCGGCAGCCCACACGATAGCCTTCACGAACGTCGCGCCCCTCAGCGGCCTGGGCTCGAACCCATGGACGAAGACGCTCGCCGCCTCACCGGCGTCCATCGTTCCCGGGAACTTCATGCGGTGAACGCTGTTGTCGCTGCCCACGAGCTCCAGCTCGACATCCCGCAATGTCTCCGCTCCGTTCGTCAATTCCAATTCGTCACCGACCAATGTCACCCTCACCACGGCAGCCGCCGTGGTGACCGGCTGCGCCTCACGCACCCCCGCACCCACCGCCGGCGACGGCACGGCCGTCCTGTCGGCTTTGGGCCGACCCATCAGCACGCCAATAACGATGCTCAAGCCGACGATCACCAGCAGGGGCCCCTTCGCGCGCGCGAGCGGGGATACAGATTCCATCGTGCGCATCGCAATGCGCGGCAACGACACCGCGCTAGGCGCGCCTGCTGGCTGAATTGCGCTCGCCCGCACGACATCCTGAATCCGAGTGAGCTCGACGATGACCTCACGCGCTGTCGGTCGCATGCCTTCAGGCTTTGCCATCATCCGCGATACAACCAGCTGCTCAAGATCCACCGGTATGTCAGGCGCGTACTTCCGCAGGGGCGTGGGCGAATCGAACGCGATCGCCCTGGCCCACGCTGCCGGCTGAGCCTTGGGTCCCATCGGGAATGGTGCGCGGTTCCCCGACAGCATGAAGTACAGCACCGTGCCCAAGCAGTAGATGTCGCTGGCAGTCGTCGGGTCGTCGCCCTTACATCCTTCCGGAGAATAGAAGATCGGTGTTCCGGGAACCATACCTGTTGCGGTCAGCTTGTTATCCCCGTCGCTACGCGCTATCCCGAAATCCCCCAACTTGACGATCGGGTCCTTCGAGTTAGGGAGCAAGAAATTCGCTGGCTTCACATCGCGATGAACCACGGGTGACGGCTTCGCCTCGTGAGCCACGGAGAGCGCGGTCGCCGCCCCTATTCCGATTTCCAGCGTATCCAGTAACGGGAGTGCGTGAGGCTCACTGCGGCGCAGTACATCTTCCAGATCAACGCCGTCCACCCACTCCATCTCGATCCACTGCACGCGCGGGCGAACGAAGATCGTCCGAGTCTGGATGATGTACGGTGACGCCAGTCTGGACGCGTAGTTAGCTTCGCTCTGGAACCGTTCGATATCCTTCGTGGTGTTCCCGACCGTCAGAACCTTCAGCGCGACCCACATACGCAGATCCTTGCAGTACGCCTTAAACACCAATCCGAAGGCACCGCCGCTGATGTGCTCGACACGGTCGTAACGGCCCTGGAAGCTGGGCTCGCTCTCGAGGCGTTCTAGGATCTCGCGGACGTGCAGTTCGGCCTGTTCCGCCTGTGCAGTGTGCATGTCACTCTCCCTCGTCGCTACGCGCGCGCGGACCAGTGCGGATTCCATGCTTGTCGGCCAGGCGGTACACGGATGACTTGACGATGCTGAGGCTCTTGGCCACCTTTATGGCGTCGCCATCAAAGCGCTCGAAGCGCCGAATCAACAACTCCCGCTCCAGGATCTCCTTGGCCTCGTCCAGCGTCCGGGCGTCGTCGTCGAAGAGACCTGGAGGCTCAGGATGCCGCGGCCCCTCGAGCACGTTCGGCCACAGCATCTGCAGCGCGCGAAGCTCGATGGTCTCGCCAGGGCGTGTATGCATAACAACCGACGTGCAGACGTTATCGATTTCCCGAACGTTGCCGGGCCACGAGTAGCTCATCAGTGCCTTGAACGCCTCTGCCGAGAATCCTTTTGTCTTCTTTCGGAGTGCCCTTTCCTGTTTCGCAAGGAAGTGCGCCAGCAGCGGCCTGATATCACTACGACGTTCGACGCTCCCCAACGGCTTCAGGGGGATCTTGAGCGCGCTGATCCGCGACAACAGATCGTGGCGGAACTTTCCTTCCTTGACTCGCTCCTCAAGGTCCCGGTTGGTCGCCAGGACGAGCTGAATATCGATGGGCTGCCCCTTCGTTTCACCCAGCGGATAGACACAGCGATCCTCGATAACCCGCAGAAGCATCGCTTGCGCTTCCGCGCTCAGCTCTCCTATCTCGTCCAGGAAGAGCGTGCCTTTGTCCGCCGCCCGGAATTTTCCGGGCTGATCTTCGATCGCTCCTGTGAACGCGCCACGTCTGTGGCCGAACAGGGTAGTGAGGACCGTGTCACCGGTGAGCACGCCGCAGTTCTCCGCAATGAACGGCTTCCGATGGCGGCGCTGCGAGTAGTAGTGGAGGTAGCGCGCCACCAATTCCTTGCCGCTCCCCGAATCGCCGAGGATCAAGATCGGCTTCGGATTGTCCGTTTCCACGTAGGGCAAGTAGACGTCGTTCAGGCGGTCTTGAAGATCCCGAATGAAGCGGGAGTCACCGACAAACTCAGGAGCGCCGGCCACGAGCTGCATGCGCAGGTTTGCCGCCTCTGCAGATGCGGCCTCAGCGGCTTCTTCGACTTGCTTCGTTCGAAGGGACTGGCTCAGGTAAAGGCCGAACCCCTGGCCCAGGGCGGTCGTGAATGCGGTCAACCACGCTAGGTCTTCGGCTTCGAACGTATGCAGCATCCCTTTGTTCTCGAAGTAGAGAACGGCGATCGTGGACTGTGTGACGGGATCGATGACCGGTGCCGCGACGACGCTATGCGCACCTCCTTGAAGTGACCCCGTGCTGCGCTCGTCCACTGTCCGAGCCTGTGAGTTCTCGATGAACACCGGCTCCTGATTTTTGATCACCTTGCGGATGACCGTGGGGCTCACTCCTTCGGACGACACCATCTCGACACATGCACGCTGCTGGTCGGCCGTAAGGCCCGCCGCAAATAGGATCTCCGGCCGCGGTTCACCCTCGCGGATGTACAACAGCAGTGCCTTTTGAGCCGCCAACCCCGCGCGAGCGTGCGCGAAGCTCTCGTTCAGCGCCTTCACCCGGTCACCGCTGGTTCCGAGAGCTTGAAGAGCGACGGTCAGGGCGCGCAGCAGCTGCTTCTCATCTCGGGTCCTGGCGTCAAAGGTCTCCCGGTCTCGTATCGCGACATCGCCGGCGGAGAGAAGGTCGGAATCGGGTGTAGGGCGGTCGTTCATAGAGCAAGCAATATAACAGTGGAATCCCTGTTTTCAGCCGAATTAGTCTTATCCCGGAGACAGGACCGCGCGGCTTGGTTCGATGCATCGGAATCGTCGTCGGCCGACTATGCGCGGGTCCTTTAGCATCAATTACTTAGGTCTCACATAGGCGGTGGCGGCGTCCTTGCCTTAAGGGTTCGGCAAGGAGGACGTAATGGTAACCACCGCACTTTCGAAGTTTCGTCGGCTGATCGGTCGGACCCCCCGCGAGCGCTCCGCGGACACGCCCAAGCGCCAGCGTGGCGCCCTCACGGCTCCCGCATTGGTCGTCACGGCCACGCTCGTCGTCGTGCTTCTCGGGCCCACCACGGCCAGCGCCGAGTTCCTCGGAACTCTGGCCCAGAACATCTTGAGCGCCGCTGGCACCTGGGCAAAGGCGCTTCTCGTGTTGGGGGGCCTGTACGTAGGCGCGAAAGCAGTGATGGGCTCGCACGAGACCGGCAAGAGCGCCACGAGCTACATCATCGGCGCCATTTTTCTCATCATCGCCGGGGCCGGCGGCGAGCAGGCCTTCGAGACGATGAAGAGCCTCGTCGGCAGTCTCAAGTAGTTCCACTCGACGGTAACGAGGTCCGCTATGGCTCGAAGGCAGAAGGAGGTCCTTCGTAATCTGGACACCCCCCTCAAGGCGCTCGGTCTGATCACGGTGAAGTCCCTGGGCATCGTCATGTTCTACCTGGCGTTCTCGTACGCGCTCGACATGGTTAGCTTCTGGCACCTCATCGCGGGCAAACGAGCGTTCATCGTCCATATCGGCAGCGTCCTGGCTCTCGCATTCGTCCTCGTCTACATCGAACGGGAGGAGGACGAGCACCTGGCGCTTGCCGCCATTCGATACTTCGTCACCGAACGCATCGCGGAGAGCTGGTTACGTGGACGCCGGTACGTTTATTCGGGACTGGCGCAGCACCGCTACGTACCGCACAAGCTCGAGGAGATCTTCAAATGACCAGACGCCGTCTCGGCTCCAGCATTCAGCCACGTGCTGGCAAGCCTTTCTTCTGGCCGTTCGTCTGGCCGCTGGATCCGAATGAGCCGCTCCAGAACACCCTCATCACCGCTTGCTCAGGCTCCGGGAAGTCGATTCTTGCCAGCTCGCTGCTCGGCAGCTACCCGAACGACCCCGGGCCGGAGAGGTTCAAATGACCAGCCACGCTGTGGTTGTCGAGCGAAGCCTCGTCCCCGCGCTCAACATCAGTGACATCCGAGACAACCTCATCTGGAACAAGAACGACACGATCACGGTGTTGTATCGCATCGAGGCGTACCACGAACCCTCCATGGACGACGAGCAGTTCAACCAAGCGGCCATGCTCGCGGAGAACATCTGGTCCAGTCTTCCTGAAGGGACGACCTATCAGTTCTACGTAGACGTGGATTACAACCGCGGGGTCTCCCAGCTCGAACAGATGTTTCCGGCCATCATAGGCGACGACCCGACATCGACGCTGTTCGAGGAGATTCGGCAGTCCCGCCTTCGCGAGCTGCAACGCATCGATCCTTCTGTGCCGGGGATGAACATGGTCCAGGAACGCCGGCACTACCTCGCCGCAACGTTCCGGCCCGCCGCATTCCTGCGCTCCACCGGTCGCGAGCTGCTCGATAACGTGAAACGCGCCCTCGGCTGGCATACCAACAAGTACGAGGGCACGTACCAAGCGGCGAAAGACGCCGCGAGCGGCTTCGATAAGGCCTGCACCACACGGTTCATGCAGATGGGTCTAGGCATCCATCGCTGCACCGACGCCGAGATCATCTCGTTCATTTACTCGATCCTGAATCCCACCGCCGGGAAGTCGATTGACTGCCAGGCCCTGTCCCGTCAGGCCCGCATTCAACGCGACTACTTGCCGGCGTCGATCCTCGGCGAGCTGCCGTACCTGGTCGACGAGACACCGATAGGCAGCCTCGTAAACGACGACCTGGTCGTACGCCGGACGCACCTCGAAGTGGGGGATCAGTACGTTACGGTCGTATCCATGAAGGAACTACCCGACCGGACCGAGCCGGGCTTCCTCGTGCCGCTCCTCCGCATGGGCCGGGAGCGCTACGTGGTGGTTTACCGGGTGGACATTCCGGCGCGCACGGAAGAGATCGCGGACATGCGGGTGCGGGGCCGGATGGCCTCGGGCCTCCGCTTCAACGATTTCCTGGTCAAGACCGATCGTTCCGATCCGATGGCGCGGCTGGTGGAGAAACAGTCCGATTTCGCTCTGGAGCAAATGATCGGTTCGACGCAGCGTATCTTCGGGGCATCGATTCAGGTTCTCCTTTACGAGAAGTCTTCCCAGGACCTCGACGAAGCGACGCAGGAATGCCTGAGCACGATGAGCCGCGCGTTCGGCATCCACGGCGTGCGTGAGACGTACGCTCTAAAGCCTGCCTACCTCAGCCTCCTTCCAGGCTCGCCGATCTACTACGACCGGAGGAAGAAGACCTTGTCCGGCAACATGGTCGACATGCTGCCCTGGTACGACCATCGCTGTCTGCCGGGCAAGATCCCGTTCATCAGCAACGCCAACAGCCTCGTGCTCTACGATCCGTTCGATACCACGGCTCAAACGAATGCGAACATCCTCATCTCCGGACCGGCTGGTTCCGGCAAATCGGTGCTCGCGCAGATCCTCCTGTCGGGCTACGAGCTCGCGACACGGGCACTGGGAGAGCCCGAACCCTACGTCTTCATTCTCGACAACGGCCAAAGTTATCGCCGATACATGGAGCTGCGGCCGGACGCCCGGTACATCCGATTCGATTTCGATCGCCCCCCCGGCATCGACATCTTCCAGTGGGTACCGACAGGAGGTCCCAGCGACGGTGACGAGCTCGACGAGCATGTCAGCCGGCTGCAGGCGCTGTTGGCGGACCTGGTTCTGAAGGGAGGCGACAACGACGAGATCGCGGAGCGGAAGAAGAATGGAATCGAAGAGGCGCTCTACACGATGTACCGCGGCGGCCGCGCTCAGGAGTTCGTCAGCCTCCGCACGATCGTCCTCGAGATGGCTTCGGCGGCGCCTGACCCGACTTCCCAGGCTTTCTACCATGCTCTCGCCGGCGACCTGTACTCCTACGTCGAGGGCAAGTACGCACGTTTGTTTCGGCCCAATCCGGAGCTCGCGCTCCACAAGGGCATCCGTGCGGTCTGCTATGACTTTCAGGGGCTCGCCGATCACCCAGACCTGGCGGCGATGTCGCTCCGCCTCGTCATCTACGAGATCCGTCGGTTCGCCACGCGGGTGCGGGCTCTTGGCCATCGCACCTTTATTCCGATCGATGAATCGTGGGCCCTCTTGGATCCCGCGAGTGGTGGCGCCCACATCGCGGCTCGTGGTGGAAGCTTCATCGCATCCAGTATTCGCATGGGCCGCAAAGAGGGTTGGTCCGTCATCGGTCTCAGCCAGACGATTGACGACTTCGCTTCATCCGCGTACGGCGCCGCGATCGTCGGCAATTCGGCCACCAAGTTTATCGGGCGGCCTGGTCCTGACGGGATTGCAGGGCTGAAGCGCCATCTCAACTTGACCGACCGCCAAGTCGAACAGCTCCGAAATCTACGGCACACGACGAGGTTTCACGAGTTCCTGCTTATTCAAGGGGATATTACCCACGTCGTGCGCGTACCCCTCGATCCCATGTCGCGATGGATCTTCACGACTTCCCCCAAGGATAAGGATCGCTTGCGGGACATGGAAGAAAGGTTCCCGGACCTCACCCTGCTCGAGCGCATCCATCGGCTCATGCAGGAACCCGAGCGAGAAAGTGTCGTGCGCATCCCACACGCCCTGCCACGCACCGAACAGCCTTCTTCTCGCTTACCACGTCCTGCAGCTCGTCACGCCGGCGTTGCGCTACCTGACACGACCGATGACCTAGCGAGTGACGTCGTTGAGGGCATTCTCGACGGCGCCCTCCACGCGGTTGTGGACGATGCGTTCACGGCGAACGACGACGCCGACTAGATAGGAGGACGCGCGATGAATATCGCCAAGCTCGCCGAAGACCTCGTTGCATTCTTATGGCGCACGGCGTTCGCCGGCGCTGCGATCCTGGGGCTGCATGTGGTCGTGACCGTGCCCGTCCCAGCCGACATCTCGCTGTTCTTCTGGGGGGTCGGTTTCGCCGCGGTAGGTCTCCGAATTACGGCTGCCGCCACTCTCCGCCGGTGGCGTGCTCGGCGCGCGAAGAGAGCGAGTGCCCAGACCGCATGGGCAAGCCCGGATGGCCATTCCCTCGTCTCGATCCCTGTTTCTTCCTTCCAGTCCCGCAGTTAAGAACGTACACCGCCAGCGCGGTCCGATGCGTCGGACCGGCCCCGAGTAACCCTTTCTACGTCAGCGCGGAAGGTCCTGGGGGCTGGCTTGCAATACGCCTGGCGGAGGTTGGGATATGAGACTTCGGAGCGCCGGCGCCCGAATCATGGTTATCACTCTCGTGCTGCAGCTCGCGCAACCGGTACAGGCATACGCACTCGATGTGTTCACGCTCGAGGCCATTCTCCAGGCCTTGAAGACGATCAACGGGTTCGCCGGCAAGGTCCAAGACAGGATCGGCATGGCGTATCCCGCCGGTGTCGATCAGGCCATTCGTACGTGGCTGGAGCCGATGTTCTCCATCCAGGATGAAATGCGCAAGCTCTCGTGCGACTGGCGGTGGTCTCCGCGCACGCTCCGTATGCGCCGGGTCTTCGAGGGCGGCTTCTTCTGCAAGCCCGATATGCGGCTCTACTTCGGAAGCTACCCGTATCACAACGACCGCGACGAGCTCTACGACTGGAAGGCTGCGCTGCGCATGAATCTCATCTCCAACCGTTTCAAAACGAGTCACCAGAGACATGAGGCGGCACGGCTCAACATTCGCCGCGCGACCGTCGCAGGATTGACGGATCAAGTGGTGATGGCGGCGACCGGTGGTCTCGTATCGCCAGGCGAGTCGCAGCGAATAACGGCCCTCGTTACTGCCCAGCTCGGGCAACTGGCCGTTGAGACCGGGGACACGTGGACGCAGATGCTCGATCAGGATCTCGATCGGTTCAACGAGCGTCGCTACCGCCGGCGGCTCGAGATGGTGGCGGGGCTCTCGATGTACAACTTTCCGCAGACGCCGGTGCCGACGCCCTCTTCAGGCATGCTCGTTATCGCGGGGGAGACGCGATGACGCGCCGGCTGATGGTCATTCTCCTTGCCCTGGGCGTTCTGGCGCAGCCGGGCCCGGCGCGGGCTGACGGGCTGTTCGGCATTCCCATCCCGGGATTCCCAGGCGTTCCGAATCCGATCGAGATCAAGCTCCTGAAGGACATCTACGACGAGCTCGTTCGCGAACGAAAGGACGACGACGGTCTCCTCGGAATCCTCAGACGCACCGACCAGTTCCTTCAGCGAGCCTTTCCCTCGGCCAAGCGGGTTCTTGCGAAGGTGAACGAGCGCCTCGACGACGTGAACGACATCCGCGAGGAGGTCAAGCGACTCTCGTGCGGGTGGACGTTCAGCGTCAACGACCCGTTCGCGGCCTCTCGACGGCTGCTCGACAAAAGAATGTGGCTCTGCAAGCCGGATATCCAGCGCATGTTCGGGCAGCACAGCGTCGGGAACATCCAGCTTCCCGGAGCGGATCTTGATGAGTGGTACGACTACGTCACCGCTCTGAACAACAACCAGCTCTCCGCTCGAGCGCAGAACACGAACAGCTCTTGGTATCGAGTCTTCGAGCAGGGCCACGCCGAGAGCGCCCGTCTACGTACGTCCCCGGGAGAGGCGGAAAGGGACACGGCCATCTTCATGGCGATGATGCATGCCGTAGAGGTCACGAACTCCCAGACCGCGGCGAACGCCCTCTTGGTGCGCCAGATGGACGCGGCTGAGGATGTACGAGAGGAACGCGCGAACCGCCAGATCGCCGCCTGGATCATCGGGACGGCCGAGCCGCCCGAGACTGCGCGATGAGGTTTTCGAAGCTTCTGCGCGTTCTGGCGCTCGTTCTCGTGGTGCTTCCCGCGGCCGGCTGCGTCGACGAGAAGGAGCTGGCCCGTATGGATCCATTGGACACAGCAAAAATCCTCGAGAGCGCGCCGATCCGCAGCGCCATCGCCACTACCGCAGCGCACGGTAAAACGCTCTGTAGCGCGATGGTCGTGCTCCTCGCTCTTCTCTGTTGGTACCGAGCCCACCAGGGGGCGGCAACCTGGCTCCAACTCATGCTCGAGTTCCTCTACGGGATCGTGATTGCCGTCTACGTCACTCAGACCATCGGCACGTCAGCAGGCGTCGGCGAGTTTCTATTCGAGACCGGGCGCGACATAGGCAAGGAGCTGCGGTGGGTTGAGCTCGAAGCCCGCACGCCTGTTTTCTCAGACCCGCTGGAGGCGAGTGTAAAGGTCAAGTCGAAGGGCATCCTCTATCGGCTGCTTGACGAATGGAAGGACGGAAAGTTCGCGGCGGGATCGGTGCAGGACGCATTCGTCAACTTCGTCCTGAAGCCGGAGGTGTCCCTTCTCATCAATGTCAACACCATGTGCTCGTATGTGGTGCGGGGAGTCCTTGGGATCTCGTACGCCTGGCTCATTGCCTTCGGCCAGATGACCCTATCACTCATCGCGTGGACGGCCATCCTGCCGCAGACGCGGTTCGTCTTCTACGGGTGGTTCAAGGCCTACCTTGGAGTCTGTCTCTGGCCGATCTTCTTCGGCATGGTCGAGCGCTGTAACAACGCAACGCTTCGACTCGTCGAAACCGACGTCCAGGGCTATGCGGGTACGGCGTTGATGGAGAAGTTCGTCTTCTCGCAACTCGAGCTGATGATCCTTACGTTGGTAATCGTTGGAATGTACTTCATGGTTCCCGTGATCTCGCGCAGGCTGGTTAACGGAACTGCGGAGAGCATAAAGGTCGGAATTGCCGGATAGCACGAAAGGAAGCGAGACATGAGGTCAGATGCCGTTAACGCGCGACCAGTCACCGAAGTGCTCCGCGAGTTGGCAGGAACGGCGCTTGGTGGCCTGATGTTTGGCGGTCAGACATTTCGTGACGCAATCCTTCGTGTCGGCTACGAGATGTGTCTCTTCGCCCTAGTCCTGCCCGCCCTGTGGGCAATCAACGGTGGGGACGGCGAGTTCGACTGGCGTGTGATGACGGTGCTAGGACTCCTGGCGGTCCCGTCGTACCTGTCCTACGTCGGTCGTATGTACGTCGAGTGGCCACTTGCGCGCGCCCGCGTAGGGACGTGGTCAGAGGCGCTACGCTGGCGTGTGCCGCTCCTGGTGTGGTCGCGCCATCTGGCCGCCGCGGTACGCCTTGCGGTGCCGGTGAGTGTGGTCGGCGTGGGGGGCGCGGCCATCGTGGTGCTGACGCTAGACGGAGCCGAGATTCAATGGCGACAACTGGCCCTTTTTGCAGTCCTTGCTGAAGCGATTGCGATTGCGGTCAGACTGTTCTTCGGGATGCCGCTCGCGCAGTCGACGTCGTCAATGCACTTCCGGTCGGTGAATGGACGGGTTAGCCGCACGCCATAGACCGCCTAAAGCCGCAATACCTCGATCGCAACGTGACCTGGTTCGAGCAAGTACCCGACGAGGAGATCTCCGATGAAGACGCCGGGAATCGCTAAGACCACAACGCGGGCCACGGTAGCCACGTCAAACTTGGCGGATGCGTTCGTCCGCCAGTTCCCTCCGGGCCGGATCGACGGTGACACGTCGCGTGTGTATCTTCTCGGCGGCCGCAAGCGCGAGTTCTTCACGCGCGATCTCGGCGTCCCGGCAGGCCTCCTTCCATTTGAGTCTGGGGCTCGGCGACCAACGTACTTCGACCGCGGTCCGGTCTTTGTCGAAGGTGCCCCGGGGCAAGTCGACCGGATCGTATTCACCTACCTCGACACCGGCGACACGAAGCCGGACGACCACTTCAAACGGTACAAGCCTCTACTTCGACGTCTGCAGGCGTACAGCGCGGCCGCAGATGCTCGGGGATGCGACGTCGACATTCGCATGTTCATCGTCACGTTCCGTGAATCCATCTTGTTGAGCGCGGCTGACGCTTTCTGGTCGGTGCACCTGAACCCTCAGCACACGGAGACGGAAGTCCACCGTTACTTCGACACACGGCGTCAGAAGCAGGTCGCGAGAAATCCGTATCTCGACCACCTCTATGCCCTATTGCAGCGGGACAGCGCTGGCCGAACGGTTCGCGAGGAAATCCTCGCTCCGCTCGACCTCGCGTTTGGCCCCGCCCTGTTCGCGTGCGTGGTCAGCCCCACCGCGGGCCCGCTCCCGTGCGTCACGCAGCTTCGGCCGCGCGCGCCGCTGAGTACGTTCATCCGACGCCGCAAGTGGCTCGATTGGGGCGCGCTTGCGGATGAGGCATTTCGTGCCCCCACCGGTCTTCAGTGAAAAAAGGAACGTCATGAACATGGCCGGAGGGGATGATGGTGAAACCGGAGATCTCTCTGCCACGCGGCGGGGAGACGTTGAGGAAACGGCTTGCCGCCCGGCCAGTCTTACCGCTCGGAATCAACGGGTTAAACGCAGTCCCATCGTTAAGACTATGCCATCGCTGATACCACCTAAGTGGCTTAGCATCAATAACTAAAACCACCGTAACGACCTGGCCCCCGGGTTGCTTTACGGTAGACATGCGTTCTTCGGCTGCAATCATCAGAGCTTCCCGACGGGGTATCAGGACAACCGCCGGTGTCCTGACGTCGGCCCTTTGCCTCCCGCTGCGGCCCAACTCCTCAACACCCTCACATGGCAGGCGTCGGCGTACCGGCGGTAGCTGGCGCCTGCTCTCCTCTCGAAGTGTTTGCTTCGGAAAGGTCACTTCCATGCCGATACCAAAGGACGTTGACGTCGACGAGCAGCGGCGGTGCGCGATCTGCGGCAATCGCACGGGCTTGCGCGGCCTGATCAGTCTTCTGACCGATTCCCCCAGCTACGACCCATCGACCGGCGACTGCCGCCGCCATCGGGTGCCGGGCAAGCTTGTGTTGGTGTCGTAGTCATGCTCCCGCGATCCATCGAGATGTGGGCGAGCGCTGACAACCGAGCCAAGCTCTGGCTCCAGTTGTTTATCGTGCAGACGTTCCTGCTCGCGGTAAGCGTGGCCGGCCTCTATCGCGTATTGACCGCGCCTCCGCTCGTATACCGCGTCGGCTGCGACGGCATCCCCGTGCCGCTGACGTTGAACGAAGCCGTCTACAGCGAGCCGCAGGAGACAGAGCTACGTTCGTTCGCTGCCCATGCGGCCCTCAAGTTGATGCGGCTCGATTCCTACTCGATCGTCAACGACGTCCTCGAGACCAGCAAGTGGATGACCCCTGAAGGCTACGGCCGCTGGGAACCCGAGTTACAGACTCTCGTGAAGGGCGTCGAAGACGTGAAGCGCCGCGCCAACGTCGACGAGCAGACTCTCTCGATCGACATCGATAAGAAGGCCTGGCCCTGGATCGCACGCGTGCGAGGGGAACGCCGAATCCTCACCGATCGCGATGAGGCCGTGAAAATCCCGAACCAGCCGTTCGAGGTGACGTTCGAGATCGTGACCACCACGCGGACGCCGCTGAATCCGTGGGGTCTGCTCGTGAACGCCTTCAGGACGCAGGGCACGTTGCTCCAGGTGGCGACTCGTACAAGAGAGGGGTAACGGGGCCATGACCAAACAGGACGACGACAAGCCTCAAAGCGGACTTTCGAAACGATATAGCGGCGCCTTCGAGGAGCGCATCGCCCAGGCGATCGCCGACAAGGTCCAGAAGGCCAGCCCCGCAAGCAACACTGCGCAGGGTATCGACTGGAAGCGGTTGAAGACCGTCCTTGTTCCTGGCGTCGCCGGCGTCACGCTTCTCTGGTGGACGTTCGGCGGTGAAACGCAGGGCGCCAGTCGGCTGCCCGTGCAGAAGGCACCCATGATGTCTTCCCAGGCCGCTGGGCTCGCGCCCAGCGCGGAACAGATCATTCCTCGCGGAAAGCCACGCCCAGCCGCGCCGCCGCTCGAGGCGATGTCGACGCCGGAGCCCACTCCGACGCCGCGGCCGACCTACGCGAAGCCTCGGCGTGTGGAACCGATGCCCGTGGCCGATACGAAGGTCCAGGCCGCAGCGACGCCCTGCAGCGAATGCGACCGGAATGAGCAGTTGCGTGCTATGGGGGTCGAGCCCCCGACGGAGGTCATCTACGATGCGAGCGCCGGCGGCGACGGCTTCAGTGCGCATGTCAGAGCCGACGACGAGCCGGAACCGGCGATCCTGAACGTCGGCACACGGTTCAAGGTCGAGATCTCGGAGCCCGTGCGAACGTCTGGGGGTGGCATCCCGGTGACGGCGACCGCGATGAGCGACGTTCTTGCTCGAGGGCGGACGGTCATACCGAAGGGGACGCATCTCGTCGGCGAAGCGTTCGCCACGACCACTGACGACCGGGTTCAGCTCGTGTTTTCCGCCCTGATCTACAAGGGAGTAACGACGCGGCTCAGCGGGATCACCTTCGACAAAGATGGGCAGCTCGGGCTGCGTGGCAAGGTGATCAAGAAGGGGCGTGGAAAACGTGCTCTCGGTGGCGTCCTTCGCGCCGGAGCGAGCGTCCTTTCCATGGGCGTCCTCGGCACCGACGATGCGCCCAGCCGCGCGGTCGACAGCATGATGAGAGACGCATCTCGAGGTCTCTCGTCCATCGAGTCTCAGTGGGACCGCGACCTTGAAAAGGTCATCCAGGTCCCGGCCGGGGTGCAAGTGACGGTCTTCCTGCGTGACGACCTGAGGCTCGAGCTATGAACATGCTGATCGCTGTTCCGTTCGGACTGGTCTTTGTGGCTTTGACGCTGATTCCCCTGCAACTCACGCAGACCAAGAGCATCTACTTCGTCTTTCTCATTCGAAACCTGGAAGCGTTCCTCTATGTCGGCGCCGCATGGTTCATCGTTGCCGCCTTCACGTTCCGCCGGATCGCTGACACCTTTTTCTTGGGTGAGCGTGGCGCCAAGTTGCAGGTCGCCCCTGCGTCTCGATCGAAGCAGAAGGATCGCAGATGACGCGACGAGAGATTGCGTCGGCGATCGTCGGTCTCGCGCTCGGTGTATTCGCAGCCCACGCCGCAGCACAGCGGCTGGAGGCATCGCCTGGCTGGGATGAGATCCATTCGAAGGAGCCGCGGCTTGCTGGCTACATGGTCGCGGCGTTCCGGCTGCCATTCCCAATTGCCGGGTTCCTCGTCGGGGCCGCCGCCTTCACCTTTCTGCGGGTGCGCGGCGTCGTCAAGCGAGAGGGTCGCACTCGTGTGCCGCTGCCGGAGTATCCTTATGATCCGCACAAGACACAGCTGATCGTCGGAGAGGTTCACTATCAAGACGGATCTCTGTCCGACAGCCCCCACTGGATGATTCAACCAGAGAAGGGCATGTGTACGGGCATCCTCATCACGGGCGCCACCGGTTCCGGTAAAACGGCCACCGCCCACTATCCCTTCACGCAGCAGCTCATCTACCTGCACCCGAACGACCCCGCCAGAAAGCTCGGGGGTCTTGTCATCGACGCGAAAGGGAACTACTCGGAGATGGTGCGGCAGTGGTGCATCAACGCCGGGCGCGCTGACGATTACTACGAAATCTCGCTCGAGTCCGGCGTGCGCTACAACATCATCGGGCGGAAAGATCTCGGCGCGCGCGCCTTGGGTGGCCACCTGGCGGACATGATCGACAACGTCCAGGGCAAAGGACAGGACCCGTTCTGGCATCAAGAGGCCGCGGACCTGGCGAGCAACTGCATCCGAATCATCCGCCTCGCTACCGGCCGCGAGCCGACGATGGCCGACATCTATCGTCTGGCGACATCGCTGGACGAGGTGGACAAGTGGATCGCAGCGGCCGAGGAGCGGGCCCTGGTCGGCACGCCGGCAGACCAGGAGGAGATGCTCTCGCTAAAATTTTGGAAGGACATGAAACTCCAGAGCCTGGATCCCAAGTTGCGTTCCAGCATCGCCGCGGGCCTGAACGGCGTCTGTTCCTTGTTCGACGAGCCTGCCATCAAGAGTGTCTTCTGTCCCAGCGACGACGAAGCGAACTTCCTCGGGTTTGACGCGCTGCTCGAGCGCGGGTTGATCGTGTGCCTCAAGATTCCTCGCGCGGAGCTGAAAACCGTGGCGGATATCGTGGGCACCTTGACGAAGTTGAACTTCTACGACGCCGTCTTGCAGCGGTTGTCCAAGGCGACTCGCACCAACGATAACGCCGACGTTGGCCGCGTCCTCTTCATGTGCGCGGACGAGTTCGACTGCTATCTTACGCAGCCAGCAGACGGGAACCTCCTCGCAAAAAGCCGTGAAGCAAAGCTTTGCGCCATCATCGCCACGCAGAGCATGGAGAGCATCGTGAGTAAGCTACGCGGCAACGAGCACATGGCAAACCAGCTCACCGCGAATCTCCGTACGAAAATCTGGCTCTGCTGCGAGGACTACTACACCGCGAAGGCCGCGGCCGACCTCTGTGGGGAAGAGGAGCGGGAGAAGGTGACGCTGAGCTTCAACGAATCTGGCAAGGGGAGTTACTCATATACCGACGGCAAGATGCTCAGCACAGAACGTGATTCGATCCAGCACGGTACATCGATCTCGCAGCAGCGCGAGCATCTTTTCCCGCCCCGGGAGTTCACTCGGCTCCGACTGAATGAGGCCATCGTAAAGCTGTTCGACGGCATCGCGGTTCATCCGCCGACGCACGTCTACCTGAAGCCGTACTACGAAGATCCCGACGTGTCGTGGTTCGACAGCCCGGCCGGCAAGGCGGCACCGCCGACCAACAACAGGAAAGGAACGTAGAAACTCTTGCGGACCTTGCGTATGCTCAGATATACTCCGTCGCGCTATTTCGTACTTTTCGTTCTTCGACCACCGACCGGACCAGAGGACTTTGCACCCGTGAACGGAGGCCAGAACTGTGCCGAAAGTGCGACGACTCAGACGCAGGCAGCAAAGCGAGCCACCGTCGCTGTGGACGGCCCACGAGGTCGCGGAGATGTTCCGAAAGACCCCACGACGGATCCAGCAACTGGCGAAGAGCGGCGCACTACCGGGCTTTCGAGAGCAGTCGGATACGTCGCCGCTGGGGAAGGGCGTGCAGTGGCTGTTCAAGGACCGAGACGTGGCCAAGTTTTTCCGGATGTCCATCTCAGATGCACGCGGACTGCACGAACAGATGTTCAAGGGAGCTAAGCAATGAGACGAGAGCTGATACACGGATTACTGGTGGCCGCTCTCGCCACGCCTGTGGCCGCGCAGGGCCTACGCGTGAAGGAGCTCAAGCTGACACCGGAACAGCTTGCAGAGCCTATCCTTATCGATTGCCCGATCGCGCAGGAAACGCGGCTGCAACTGCCCGGTCCCCTGAAGGTATCGAAGATCTCACCCGCAACCAAGGCCGCCTTTGGTATCGAGAGGGTGGCTTCAGAGCCCCTTGGCGTCTACCGGTTCCGTCCCACGACACATCCGGCGAAAGCCGCGATAAGAGTCTGGACGATGGATGGGCAAGAGCTGACGTTCGTGCTGCAGACGCTCGAGCGAGGCACTCCCTCGGAGGCTCGCGTGACGATCGTTGCGCCGTCGCCGACGCCCGTGAAGGCAACCGCCAGTCCAGTTCCTACGGCGGTACCAACCTCCTCTCCGACACCGACGGCCGCGCCTACATCCACACCCGCGGCGACTGCGAAGCCTAAACTTCCGGTCGCACCCACCCGCACTCCAGTACCGCGCCTATCGCCAGCTCCGCCCCGCGTCGTGGCGACTCCAGCTCCGTCGCCCCCAGCTCCGACGCCGACCGCGGCACCTACGGTGGAGCCGACGCCGCAAGCAACCGTGGAACCTTCACCGGTGCCAAGGGGCACACAGGCGCCGACGTCGGCCGCGGGATCGGCACAGGGCACCGTTGATCTGGAGCAGTTCGCGCTCTCCGGAAAACCAGTAAAGCTCAACGAGGTTCAGGGCCTGCCCGGGCAGCACCGATGCGTACTCGAGGAGGCACGGCAAGGAAACAACAAAGTCTTGTTCCGATTCCGACTTGTCGGCGGCAAAGACATCGGGGTGAAGGCCGTGCGGAGTCCCGAAGGCCCGCTATCGACGTACCTAGCCGGCCCGGATGGCGACGACATGATCGTACTTGTGGAGCTGCCGAAGGAGCTGTGGAAGAAGAAGTCGGGACTGGAGATCACGTTCAGCAACGGAGTCACGTACAAGTTTCGCCTCAGAAATCCTGGTCTGTTGCGATTCCTAGACGACATGAAGGACGCCATCACGCCGTTCTGAGGAAGGGGAGAAAAGGGAAATGAGGAGAGTGGCGGTCGTAGCCGTATTCGCCGTACTGATGGCCATGCAGGGGAACGCACAGACGAACGACGTTCTCTACGGCTCGTGGCGTTGGGGGGCGATCGCGACCGGACCGAAGGGCCTCGGGATGGGCGGTGCGCAGGTGGCTGTTGCCGACGATGCGTCCGCGCTGCCGCTCAATCCCGCCGTTCTCAGCACCCTCACGAAGACGGAGTTCTTCGGGTCCGGCGTGCAGATCTCAGGGGCCACGGTCGGCCGCGGGGATCGGAATGGTAGCCGCACCGCCATCGGGGCAACAGGTGGAGGTGCGCTTCTCACACCGAAGCTCGCTATTGGCGGATTCATCATTCAGCCGCGCTCCGTCAACACGAGCCTGAACACCAGTGGCACGGGGCTGAGCGGCTCGCTCCGCAGCGTGGTGACGGATGTCGGAGTCGGTGTCGCCCTGCGGCTATCCCCTCGCGCCCATGTGGGCGCTCAACTGATCGGGACGCACCTTGAGCTCGAGGGCCTGGGTGCCCGCCTTGTTGACGAGCGGGAAGTCTTCCGGGTGGGAACGAGCAGCGGGTCCACTCGTGTCGTTGGAGCAGCGGGGGCGCTGTTCGAAATGACGCCATCGCTTTCACTAGGACTGGCGGCAACGAGTGGCGCCGCGTGGGGATCCGACCGCACCGCCATCAATCCCGTCATTCCGGTGACGATCGACCCAGGGAGCCAGTACGATGTCCAGCGACCATTCCGAAGCTCTGCCGGAGTAGCCTGGCAGGCCACGAGGAAGATACGAGTCCTCGGGCAACTCGACTACGTGGCGTACGGCATGATCCGCAATGCAGTCGTGTTCGTTGATCCCGTTGGCCCAATGACGCTCTCCCTCGATGGTGCACTTGAGCCGAGAGGCGGTGTCGAGGTGTCTCTGCCGGTGAAGAATACGGGAAGCCTGCAACTGCGCGCTGGATTCCATTCGCGGGCGGCTGGTGCTTTCACGTCGATGGCCGGCACTGATGCCCGTTTCCCGGGCGTCGATCGAGAACTCGAAGCCAGCGGAGGAGTATCGCTGGTGCTTCAAAAGATCGCGGTGCATGCCGCGTATGTAGCAGGAGCTGATGCGCCACTTGTGTCAGTGGGCGGATCGATACGGTTCTAACTGATCCAAGAAGGGGCAAGAAGGAGGATACGGCCGATGTATGCGCGCAAACGAGGGCTATGGATAGGTGCCGTAGGTGTGATCGCTTTGGTGGTCGCATGCGGCAAGTCGGGTACGAATCAGGTGACGGGGGTCGTTAACGGGGCGCCGATCGTTTCCGGAACGATCACCATGACGCCGCCCGAGGGCGGCGTCATGGTGGCATGGGGGGGAACTGCAAAGCTGACGGTCCAAGCGCGCGATCCGGAAGGCGGCACTCTTACCTATACGTGGACAGCAGCCTCAGGAAGCGTCGTCGGACCCAACGCAGCGGAGACGACCTACCGTCACAACGCGGTGCAGAGAGACAGCGACACCGTCACGGTTACCATCACTGATGGGGCAGGCGGATCCGTGACAGCAACAGTGATCATTCGGATTGGGTCTGCACCGGCCGAGACAGGTAACGCGCCGCCGAACACGGGTGGCGAAAATACGCCGACGCCCCGGCCCACGCCAACGCCGCCGCCGCCGCCGCCGCCAGACGATGGTGGTGGATCAACGCCTGCACCAACCACAGCGCCGCCGCCGCCTACACCAACGCCTGCGGGTCCCACCCCGACGCCGGTTCCCGGTGCGACCGCAACTCCGATACCTACTGCGACACCCACGCCGATTCCAGCACCGACAATTAGCATAAGCGGTGGCGGAAGCTGCCATCCGAACTGCAGCGTGAATTTCTCGGCCGCCGGTAGCAACTTCACGAGCCTCTCGTGGGGCGGTTGTTGCAGCGGGTCGGGCTCAAGCAGCTCGTGCTCGGTGACCGGTCTTGGCGCACACACATGCACGGTTACAGCAACGGGCCCGGGCGGCACGTCCTCGGACCAGAGAAACGCTACGGGAACCAACAACGCTCCAACGGCCAATCAGAATCTGTCATGCGCGGGTGCCTTTTCGAACACCGAGACGGTCTCATTCAGTGATCCTGATGGCGACAACGTGACGTGCGTTGGAGGGATCAACGGCGCGTCGCCAAGTGGCGATCCGTGCCGAGGCGGGTGTGATCCTGCATCGGGCAGCAGTGGCTCATTCAGCTGCCTCGCCAGCTTCCCGGCAACAGGGCCAACAAGCCAACATTGCGAAGCCGCCTACACCTGCACCGATTCGTTCGGGGCCAGCATCGACGGTATCGGAGCGTGTATTAACTAGGTATTGGGCTGGCTCGGTTCGTCGGGGGAAGGACTGAGCCAGCCCTTACGTTTGGCTTCTTCGAGTAGGTACCAGTGCAATCAGCTAGGCGCATCGCAAAGCTCGTGTCCGCCAACGTTCTAGGTACGTTGGTGGTTCTCGTTGTTGTTGAGTTCCTTACGCGCGCCGTCGGCCTTCACGCGCCTACGATGCGGCAAGTAGCGGGTACAGATCGTCACCTGTGGATCTACGATCAAACCAAAGGTTGGTTTCATCGTGCTCAGATGAAAGGCCGTGTCTACTACGGCGGCCCAGACGAGGGAATTGTTCAGATCAATTCCCTCGGCTTGCGCGGCGGGGAGTTCGGAGTGCCTAAGCCCGCCCACCGCCGCAGGGTCTTGGTGTTCGGCGATTCTTTCGTCTTTGGAGTCGGTGTTGATGACGAGCATCTCTTCACGACGCATTTACAACGTCTCCTCCGTCGAACTGGAGGAGACGTTGACGTCATAAACATGGGAGTAAGCGGGTACTCGACCGACCAGGAGCTTATCCTGCTTCGTGAGACTGGCTCTCGCCTCTCTCCTGATCTCGTGATCTTGGTGATTTGCGACAATGATTTTGAAAGCAATCTGCTCGATTTCGTTTATGGTCGTTACTATAAGCCGCGCTTTCGGCGGCAGGGAGGGTCTGTAGTTCCGGAACATCGCTCCGTGCCGCGGCTCTCTGGCCTGGCAAATGGGAAGCTCTGGCTGGCGGAACGATCGAACCTATGGAATTTGTTGAGGACTGTACCATTCGTGAAACCGGCTCTGGAGGTAGGTCAAGCGAGCCGTTCACAGGATGATTCTCTCGCGCTTATGGTGGCGCTTGTGCGCGAATTTAAGACGACCGCCGATTCACTCGGTGCTCAACTTCTTGTGATGAACACGGGCCATCGTGGCGAGCACACCGAGCTGTTTCATCCACTACGCCCGGCCCTCAGCGTCTACGGTATTCGCTCCGTTGGTTTAGAGCCCGCCTTCGGCCGAGCCCGAAAGGAGCAGCCGGACCGAGCCTGGGACTTCCCTGATGACACCCACTGGAATGTGGAGGCGCATCTGCTTGCCGCGCGCGTCGTACATTCGGACTTGCTGATCTCTAAATGGTAGAGAGGGGACAACCGTCAACCGTCGGAGTGTTATGGCGAACGATTCGATGGGAAGGCAACCTGGAATCGACGTCGAAGCACCGGGAGATACGGTGCGGAAGGACGTCGTTAGCGAAGCGGCCGACGCATGACGTACAACGCACCATCTCGGTTAACACGACCGTCACACGAGCACTCCCTCAGGAGCAGTACCCATCCCGTCCCGTGGCCTCACGAGGCCGTCGACACCGGCGACCGTCGCCTCAAAGGCGGTCCAGATCTTCGCCGCCCGACGGCCATCCGACGCACCCACGTTTGGGTCTTGAAATGGAGGACACGATGCAGGAGCCGCCAACCCTATTCACGCTCAACGATCACGACCAGGCGTTCTGTGATGGCCTGCGGGCCGCAGAGGAGATCCTGAAGATCATGGTCGAGCAGTTCAAACGCGACGACCTCTCTCGACATGCTTTGGTGATGTCCATTCGTGCGATGCGGCAGCGCGTCCGCCAGGTGGAACTTCGCGAAGCCGAGGAGACGGGCCAGTCGGCCGAGGTGCTCAGCCGGCTCGCTGTTGAAAGAGCGGTAGCCGCAAGTCAGTAGCAGCCCCCGGGTCTTGGTCGAGGGCACTCACGACCGCCGCCAGCGAACCCGTCCGAGCGGTAAGACCTCCGTCGTGGGAGGTCGTCTCATGGAAAGGACCGAACTACCAGACGCACCTTTGAATCAATTAGTTACGGCGACCGCCTCGTTGGCCCACGGCTTGCCTCTGCTCCGTGCAGGTTTAGCCTTCGGCCCCGTTTGTGGGCCAAAGAGGAGGCACGTGGGCAAGGCCGCCGAGGACCGTGAGCTTACAACATCCCCGCAGGCAGGAAGCACCATAGACGACGTCAGGCGGGACTGGAGGTCGGAAGAGCTGACAGCGCGATCGCGATTCGCCCAGGCGATCGCATCGCTGCGTGCTCAGCGCCAAGAGAACCTCTGGCGAGAGCTGATCTACGTGAGCCGCTTCCTGACGATCACGTCGCTCCCGTATCGTCCGACGACACAGCGGCAGATCTCAAAGAGCTGCAGGCTCTCCGATGGGACCAAGGTAACGATTACCTACTCCGCGATGCTCGACGGCGTGGCGTTGCCGTACGGATCCGATCGAACTCTGTTGCATTGGCTGCTCGATAAGCTCTCTCGCAACCTCTCGACGGCGAAGACACCCGAAGAGCGACAAGCGGCGAGCTACGTTGAATGGACAGCCGCGGCGGACTACCTCAACGAGATGGGGATGAACGCCGGAAGCGGAAAGAACATTTCCGACACACGAGCGCGGTGGCTACGGGTGTCTGGACTCGGTATCGGGATCCGAGTACAGGGTGGGCCAGCGGAACTGGTCGAGGTCATGACCCTCATCGACCGAGCCGTACTTCCCTCGAGCGTCGATTCCTCACGAGAGCATCGCGGTCAGCAGCGTCTGGAAGGCATGCGCTTCGGGGTCTGGTTTACGCCCAAGCTGGTCGCGTTGCTAATGCAGGATCCAGTGCCGACGCCCAAGGAGTTGCTGCGCTCGATGCGAAAGCAGTCGCAGCTGCAGGACTTCGTTCTCTTTCTCACGTGGCGCTCATATGCGGCGATGACGGAGAGCTTGATTCCGTGGTCCGACGTGCGTGAACAGCTGTGGCAAGGTGACGGCCACGAGTGGCGGGTGAAGACTCGGTTCGCGAAAGCGATCAGCGTTTTACGTGTGATCTGGCCAGAGTTGCAGGCGGAAGCGCGCCGGTCAGGGCTGTGGATAGCCCCTCCCGAGAGCGGCATTCAATTCCTCGCCGCCGGCGCCGAGCTGAAGCGTGTTGTAGCTACTGAACCGCCGCGCCTGAGGCGGGGGCATCGGACGTCGACGGAGGCCGTGCGCGTCGACGAGGGCGGTCATGGCCGGATGAAGTCCCTGGTGAACCATCGCCGAGAGGACGCGGGCCTTTCATCCGAGAAGTGACGGTGACGGACGCTAACCGGTGGCAAGCGACCGCGTCAATCGCGGGCCTTCCACGACGGTAGGTCAAGCATCGGCCGGGCGGCCGAACTTGGCGAGGGTCTCGACCTGGCGACGGAAGCCGGAGGGATCCGCGAACCGTGGCGACCGCGACTGCATGGGGGCGGTTGCCGCAACAGTCCAGACGGCAGGATGGAAGAACTCGTAGCCAGCAAGGTGGCGGTCCTGAAATAGATGTCGCACCGCCGTGCACCGAGCGAGGGCCGCGCGCCAAGGCCCGCCTGTGGACTCGAGGTAGCGGCGCACCCCCGTAATGAACGCTTGCCAGTTTTGGGGGGGTAATGATGGGTACCCGCAGCGATCTAGAGAGTCGCTTGAACCGAAGGCTTGGGGGCGATCCATCTGGGGGTGAGCGCGCGCTGGCCGAGGCGGAGTTCGAAGAGTTCCTCGAGGAGAAAAGTCCGAGGATCCAGCCAACGTTCCGCGACCACCTTCCTGCAACGCCTTGAAGAACTCCGCAACTGGCACAGGTTCTGTCGCGAAATGGAACTCCCCACCCTCGAACGTTACCGCAAGCAGATCCATCACCGTCTGCGCGCGAGAAGAGGGTGAGGCGACCGGGCCTGGTGCGCTGACCGAACCAGTGTCTCGTTTAGATTGCCGACGAAACGGCCAACGTAACCGCATGATCCGCCACCCCTATGAGTCGTTCAACAGCCCCGCTCGCGCAGCCCCCACGTCGATCGCCTCCCAGTGTGAAGCATAGCCCGTCGGTGGGTGGTCCAGTCACCGCACTTCCAGGGCGGTCTCTCCGCTGAATTGGGGGATTGCCGTGGACCGCACTTCCAGGGCGGTTCCTCGGAGGCAAGCGGTTTTCCACAGGGAAGCTGTTGAAAACCGCTTCTAGGTCCGCACTTCCGGGGCGGCCATTCCCGCACTTCCAGGGCGGAACCCCCGCACCTCCGGGGCGCGGGGGCCGCACTTCCAGGGCGTCATTAAAGGAAGCAAGATGTTTTGCAGGATTACAGGATGCTTTCTGCAAGATGAGTGGCCTGTGGAACCTGTCGAAGCTGTGGACGGTGGCCAAACGGCTGCCACCGCCCACAAGCTTCTTGGACGCCGACAACGGGGGCGATTCGGGGTGCGCCCACAGGTCCCACAGGCCCATGCAGGCGCCTTATTTTCGTAGGCGGCTGCCCGAGGCCATCGAGTAGAAGAAACAACGGCCTGAGAGGCGGCAGTGGGGCGCAGCGGCCATTATGCGACGAGGATCTATCGTTGCCGATGCCGTCGCAGCGATACGGGTTGGAGAACCGGAGGAACGGCCTTGGAGAGCACCACGAACGCGGCGCTCCGTGCCCGCTGCTGTGGATTGCCGCTCCAACGAGGCGAGTTCGTAAGACGTTCGGGTCCGAGAGGGATATCGGGTAGCCGCGCGCCTCGCGCTCTCATGGTTCTCAGGACGGCTTGAGCCTCGTCCGGAGCGAGCTCGCCGGCTTCCATCAGGTGGCCAAGCACCCGGATGGTGCTGGAAATCTGCAACTGGGGCATTTCGCGAGCGACGATGTTCCGTGCCGTTTCGTCGTCGGTGGCGGCCACCATGCCACTCCGGCAACTCGCCAGAGCCACGCACTCGGCTTCGCCGCCGCCGAGCCCCAACTCTCTGAACTGGCGGAACCGATCAAGCTCCTCGTTCGTTTCGAGGGAAATGACGACGGCTGCCGGCAATGCCGTCTTGAGATCAAACGTTGTACGCGCACGGAGCGTCCCGATCGGCCAGTACTTCATCTCCTGGACAACTAGGCGGCCAACGTGCGGCGCGAGGGTGTTCAGCAGCTCGAGGCGCTCCGCCCGTGCGAAGTTGAGTAGGACCATCGTATCGGGGACCAGCTTCATCGCGATTCCTCTACGTGCAACTCGTCGCTGTTGACGCGAAGCAACTCCGCCAAACGCGAGCGCGTAATCCGACCCGCCTCGTGGGCCCTCGCAGCAAGGTACAGGAAGCGTGCGGGCAGGCAGGTCCAAGTGACATCCGGAGTCACCGGGAAAGCGAGGCGCACCGCCGTGGCGCGGATTCCGAGCTGCGCAAGCCTTGAGATTGCAGCATCCGCCGGGATCCCGAACACGAATTGAACGTACGAGGCATCCGCCGCGGTCGCGAGGGGTCCAATGATCTCGCTAACGCCTAGACCTGGCGCAAGTAGCTCCAGGGCGAACCCGGCCGGGTCCGGATGCTGGAGCAGCACGCCGAGCTGGGTCGCGAGCTCGAGCCGCAGCTCGGAGGCTTGCAGCTGTCCAGACAACAACACGCACGACCCCACCGCAGTGTCCTCAAAAGATATCCCGCGGGGTGTTTCAAGCTCGGCGAGAACGAACGTGTACACGCCGACGATCTCCAGGAGCAATCGAAGGTCCCTGAGGGGAGTCGCAGGCCCTACCCCCGCAAGGCGTCGCACGTCTTTCGACATCGAAGGCGCATCGATAACACGAAGATGCGGGATTGCCGCTCGGTCGGGCCGCGGAGCGCCTTTGGCGATCGCCTCGAGCATCACGAAGTCACGACAGATGGTCTCGAACTGCGACAGGGGCAAAAGCGCGGACGGCGATGTCATTCGGCGCGCCAGCTCGTCAAAGGTCGCGGTGAACGACTCAAGACCATGCCATGCTCCCGCGCCGATGAAATAGTCGAGAGGACGCTTTAGAACCTCTGAGTATCGATACAGCAGCGGCGTTGGCGGAACCGCATCGCCACACTCGAATGAAAGATGCTGCTGCTCGTCGACGCCGACCTGGTCAGCGACATCGCGTGTACTGAGACGGAGAAATTCGCGCGATCGGCGGAGGCGTGTGGCGATCCCTGAGAGTTCAGGCATTGTTTTGGATGGCGCCGGCGGAGGGATTCGAACCCCCAATAGCCGGGTTAGAAGCCCGGTGTCCTATCCATTTGAACGACGCCGGCGAGAAAGGGCAGGGTGAGACCGTACAGATTCAGCGTCTGCGTCTGCTACGGTGAAATTGCCCTTCGCGGCATCGGTACACGCGGCGATCGTAGCACATCAGTGCTTTCCTCGAGGTCCACGCATTCGCTTCAGTGCCGCGAGCCCTGCGATCAGGACCGTCGTCTGGTCGACCTTACGTGCGACGGTTTCCTGTACGAGGTACGTCGACCAGGGGCGTGGCAGGAAGATCCCTACACGTTGAACGCAGTTAGTCGCAGACCCCCATCCACCGGCCGGCGCCGCCGGCCAAGCCGAGCCTCGCATGCTCTTCAAGAGCGTCAACCCGTCGATCACGATCGTCGACCAATCCGAGCGTTCACCCGCCAGACGACGTCGATCCCGCTCGCCTTCGAGGTATGACCACCATTCCTCGTTGGCGTACAGCGTGCAGCGACGGTCATGCGAACTGATCGGCCCAGCTGGCCGGCCCGTTCGTCGCTTGGCGTCTCCGCGCGTCATTCATTTCTCCGTGATCACGACCAGCGTCCAGCTGCGTCCCACCGTCGAATAAGCTCCCGAAGCAGCGCGGCCGAATCCGCCTGACTCGCGCTTCCCTTTCCCACCTCGACCTCGACCCGTCGCATTATCTCCTTCGCAAGAGCCAGCGCATCCGCTTGAGTTGCGCGACCGTCTTCCGAGCGCCGAGCAATGTCGACGAAGTCGATGAACGACAGACGAGCGGGCGCGCGCTCGAGCGGCCGTTCCATCTCCCTCGGAAAGTCGGGGACGTCACCGCCAACACGACGAACGATCGTGATCGTCTCTTCGACACGCCGACGCCGAAATGGGATCACCATGGTAGACCAACTACGTTAGAACGTTAGTACGCTCAGTCGCGCCACGAGTCGCCGACGCTGCCGAACCCGCAGCCGCCAGCGACACCAGCTAGATGCCACGGTCTGGTACGAATGGCTCGCGACCCGCCCTGAGGTGAGGAACGCGGTACCCCGGGCGGCCGTCTTCGTCGTGGATCCATGCGCCATTCGGGAACACGAGTTCCAGGAGGCGGACGTTCGCGGGGATACTCGCGTGAAAGTACACAGCTCGATCCTTGTCGACGCTGATCGTCAACTCTTGCGGGTCCAGGACTTCGTTGGGCTCAGACATGCCTCTCCTTTGTTGCGTGGTCCTCGTGCGGCAGCATCAGGGTCAGGCAGGGTGCGCCGACGTCGTCAGGGCCCAGAACTGCCTTGAGAGCGCAGCGCTGCCGCTCAGCGCGGCCCTCCGTCACGATTGACACGCTGAACAGCATCGGTTGGCCCTGCCGGTGGACGCGAAAGTAGGCGCGTAGTACCGCGAGTACGCCCCACAGGCGGCCGGCCGCATCCTGATCGTGTGCGCCGACCGGCGGCACGATGCACCGCTGAAAGGCCGCTGCCGTTATCGCCACTGGTATCCGCATGCCCGCCTCATCCACAACGTGACGTAGAGGCCCTTCCATTAGGTCGACGAGCGCGCCGGTGGCAATGGCCTTGGCGCGTGTGCGCGCGACGTCTTTGGACTCGCTCATGACGCTACTCCGCATGTACATTACTACGTTAGTACGCTAGAAGGCCCGGCCGAGGCCGGCCCTGACTCAAGATCACGCGTCTTCGGATACGGCAGAGCCTGTGGAGTCGTGTCAGACAACGGGCGCCTAGCCGGGTGAGTCCCCACGCGTATCGGTGGTTCCCGGGGTGTCGTAGAGGACGCGTGACGGCGTTCTTCCACCGCTCCAGCCACGGCCTCAGTTCATCGAGGTCAGGCGTGCCGCGGTTCAAACAGGTAGGGATCCAGGCGCCATGACGCACCAGCTGCTCGACGGCGTACCGCCAGCCCTGTTCGCCGGCGCGGATCTTCTGGAGAGCCCGCGGCGAGAGAATGGAGCCGTCTGGAAGTAGTCGGTGAGTCCGAGGCGTGCCGCGTCCAAGGTAGACGGTGTTGGCCGCTTGGTAGCACGTTCCAACATGGCCAGGCATTACCAGGATGCCGTCGCTCGTCCGTCGGGGGACGGGGTCGCTGAAACTGAGGACACCGATGAGGGCCTCGCGACGCAGCACCTCAAAGGATCGTGCGAGGAACCACGACTCGCCATTTCCTGGGACGTGGTCCATGAGCACGAAGCGGCCGAGCTCGACAGAGTCCAATGCGCTGCCCGTAGGGAACCAGCGCGTGAGCACGCAATCCTGGACCGGCTGCGAGAACACGGCCACACCAGCGAGCAAACCACGGCGGAAAAGACCGATCCGATGACGCGCGGCCGGGTACGTACGACTGTAGTGATGCTGCAGCACGAAGGCCTTCGCCGTCGCTTCCGGGATGGGCGCCACCTCATACTCCGCGGGGCGGATCATTTCGCCGGTCGGCCGGTAGCGAGCACGTCCGTCCCGCCATCGTTGGTTGACGTTGATTACCGGGGGCATGTGAACGCTCCGAGGTCGGCCGTGCGGACCCAACGACGGCCGTAGATCGAACCGCCGGCAAGCTGCAGGCTCTCCGCTGAGGCGGCGGCCTCGGGGCCGACGAGGAGCACGCGCGTCCACGCCGCATCGCAGCACCTCGCCGCGTCCTCCGGTGATATCCAATGGTGACGTCCCGACTTGCAGATAGCCATAAAGCCTCCTTTACCGCGCGATCCTGCCGCGCTTCCTCCGTACGTTCCCTTTGCTGGCGATTTCGGACTTGATCAGGCGATGCACGACCATTTCGGCGACCGTGGAGAGCGGCAACACGAACTCCCGCGTGGTTCCCACCGGAACCGTAGAGCGAAGGACAACCAGTCCGGCCGGCGACAGGATCTCCGCCACCATCTCTACCGCCGCACGCAGCGCGTCGAGGCGAAGGATGGGCGGGCCCCCCACCCCATCCACGACGG
>CAZSNV010000012.1:0-39755 GCA_964608035.1 uncultured Gemmatimonadaceae bacterium
CGCCCATGCCGATCAGCTTATCCACGAAGAAGAGCCGCGACTCAAACATCTTCTCGTGCATCAGAATCAGGCCCTTGGACTGGGTCGCCGTGACAATGGCAATGGACATGAGGTCGGCGGGGAATGCCGGCCAGGGCTGATCCTCCAGCTTTGGAACATGACCGCCGAGGTCCGAGCGAATCTCGCGCGGTTGCTCGGCGGGGATCACGAGATCCTCACCCTCGATGTCGCACTCGATGCCCAGGCGATCGAAACCCATCAGGATCGATCGGAGGTGCTGGACGCCCGCGCGCGTCACGCGCAGCTCCGACCCCGTCACCGCCGCCAGGCCGATAAACGATCCGACTTCGATGTGGTCCGGGCCGATCCGGTGCGTCGCCGCCCCTAACGACTTGCCGCCGTGCACCACCAGCGTGTTTGTGCCAATCCCTTCGATCGAGGCACCCAGCGCGACGAGAAAGTGCGCGAGGTCCTGCACGTGCGGCTCGCTTGCCGCGTTTCGCAGAATCGTGGTGCCCTCGGCGGCGACTGCCGCCATCAGCGCGTTTTCCGTTCCGGTGACGGATGGCTCGTCGAGGAACACGTCGGCGCCACGCAGGCGCGACGCGCGAAATTCGTATCGGTCTGTTGCGACGTATTCCGCACCGAGCTGTTCGAAGGCCAGGAAATGCGTGTCCACGCGCCGGCGGCCGATCACGTCGCCACCAGGCGGTGGCAGAATCACGTGTCCGCAGCGCGCCAGCATCGGACCGGCCAGAAGAATCGAAGCACGGATGCTCGCGCACAGCACCGGATCGAGTTCTTCGGCGCGAACCTCCTTCGCTTCGATCTCGAGCGTGTTGGCGTCGGTCCAGTCCGCCGATGCGCCGACTGAACGGACGAGTTCGACGAGACTCTCGGTATCCAGGATCCGCGGGACGTTCTTCAGCGTGACCCGATCGCGAGTGAGCAGCGCGGCGGCAATAATAGGAAGGGCGGCGTTCTTGTTTCCCGCCGGCTCGATTGAACCGGAGAGCGAACGGCCACCTTCGACGACATATCGAATCGAGGACATTTGGAGGGAGTGCGGGCGCGCTAAGTATTGATCGGCGACGATCGTATCTTCAAGTCATCGCTTGACTTCGGTTTTCTCGGCGGGTTACGATGCGTCCCTGCCCCCCGGTTGAAGGTCGTTCCAACGAACCGTACGATTTGCCGGGAGCCGTGTAGTACTGTGACGATCGGCAGGTCACCTCACCGTCGGCGCCGGGAGCTCTCATGAGCCTTGTATGGTCGCTCGGGATTTCGCTGATGCTCCAGGATCAGGGAATTCGCGACACCGTCGTCATGATACCCGCGGCCACGGAGCGGAGCCTCATCGAGAATCTCGCGGTCGGCGGACAATTCGTCGTCTCGCTCGTCGTCATGGTGCTGCTGGCGGCCATTGTTTTTGTGCTGCTGGCGATGCGCAAGAGCGTGCAGGAACTCACTCGCCTGCTCCATTCGTCATACGGCGATATCTCCGCGGCAGCGCACTCCGTGCGCAATGTCGCCGAAGACGTTCGCGGCATCACCCAGTCCGTGAAGACGGATGTCGGTGCGGTCAGTGACACCGTCCGCCACGTGAACACCGGCGTGCGCCGGGCGATTCGCCGCGCCGAAGCCCGGATGCGGCGACTCGATGCGCTGGTTGGTGTCGCGCAGGAAGAAGCGGAGGAGTTCGTGATGTCCTCGGCGTCGGCGTTGCGCGGCGTCCGACTGGGAGCAGCTGCACTCAAGCGCTCCTTCCTCTACACCAGGCGGCGCGGCATCAAGCGCAAGAAGCGCCGCCCGATTCGTGAGGAGGACGTGCGGCCCGAACGCGGCCGGGAACGGCCGCGCATCCGAACGAGGGTGGTCGACCCGACGTGACGCGCATGCCGCCGAAGCATGCTGCGTCGCTATCGGCAGTTGTCATTGCACTCCTCGCGATCGCGCTGTTCCCGTCGGAGGCACTCGCCTGGACGCCGGGCACTCACGTCTATCTGGGTGACGCCGTCCTGCGATCGCTGGCCCTGCTGCCGGGAAACATCGCCGGATTGATAGGCGCTTTCCCCTACGATTTCCTCTATGGATCGATCGCCGCCGACACGAGCATCGCGAAGAAGTACGCGGCCGTCGGACGCCACTCGCATTCGTGGGGAGTCGGATTCGACATCCTCGATAGAGCGCGTGACGACGCGCTCAAGGCGTTTTCGTATGGCTATCTCGCGCACCTGGCGGCAGACGTCGTGGCACATAACGCGTTCGTGCCCTACCAGCTCGCCATCACGTCGAGCACAACGGGCTTCGGTCACAGCTACTGGGAAACCCGATTCGAGACGCACCTTGGCGAGTGGGCGCCGCGGCGCGCGCGCGAACTCATCCTCCTTGATCACAGCCGAAGCGACGGCCACCTGGACCGCATCCTCAGTCCCACGATTTTCAGCACGTCGACCAATCGGCGGATCTTCCGGGGAATGGTTGTCGCAGCGGACATGGAGTCCTGGCAGCGAGTTTTCGCACTGATGCTCGAGCGCAGTCGCTGGGACCTCGCCGATGACCTCGTTGGGAGTCATCTGACGATGGCCTTTGATTACGTCATGGACCTGCTGATCCGGCTCGACCGATCTGGCCCGATGCAGTTCGATCCATCGGGTCACGAGCGCCTGAGAATGGCGAAGCGGATCCGGCGCTCAGCGCTGCGAGCGGGAGGCGAGGAAGCAGTCGCCGAACAGGCGCTGCGGCACTTTGTCCTGCCGGCAGCGACCGACCCTTTGTCGTTGCGCCTGGATCGTCCCCTCTTTCCGCCGCTTCCCGAACAGATCGTCCTCTCGCCCCGTTCGCTGTAATAGACCGACTCCAGTTGAGTCGGCGGCGAGTCGCTGCCTGACGAGTCCGTTCGCGCTCGCCCGCAGCCGCCAGGGGGACAGGCCACAGCCCTCGCTCAACGAGTCGTCGCAGAGTTAGGCGCCGACGCTGGTCTCGTGGAAGAAGTCGAACCTCACGAACTGGGCCGTGTCGCCCGGCGACCGCGCTACAGCGCGCTTGGAAGCGAGCGAGGCCTGGTCATACCCCTGCTCGAAAGGTCACTGGACCGTCTGTTTCGCGATCGCGTACATATACTCGCACATGCGAGTCCCTGAGCGGACGAGCGACGCGTTGTCAGAGGGAACCCGGGGAGGGCGTATGAGTGAGTTCTCCGAGCTTCATGAAAACGGTGTGGAAATGTTCTGGGGAGAGATTCCACCCTCGGAACACCTCCTGCAGATCTACGACTCCGAGCAAGGCTTCCTGGACACGCTTGAGGGTTTCGTCACGGGCGGACTGCGCTCGGGCGATGGGGTCATTGTCATTGCCACTGCCAGTCATCTGGCGAGTGTGGAAGAGCGGATTCTTTCACACGGATTCGACACTGAGGAGGCGAGATTCTCGGGGCAGCTCACGGCCCTGCAAGCCGAAGACGTGCTGGCCCAATTCCTCGTGGACGGTTGGCCGGACGAGGACCTCTTTCACCAAATCGTCCGTGGATTGCTGGCGCGTGCCGCTGGATCAGGTCGCAAGGTGCGCGCGTTCGGTGAAATGGTCGCGGTCCTCTGGGCCCGCGGAGATCAGGGAGCCACCGTTCGTCTCGAGTTCCTCTGGCATCAGCTCTGTCAAGAAGAGGGGTTCTCGCTCTTCTGCGCGTATCCCAAAGTCGGATTCACGGGAGATTCGGCGGAGACGATCGGCGAGCTCTGCGCGCTCCATTCCAAGGTCATCCCCGGCGTGAGGCGCATAACACCCAAGCCCGGCGGACATCGGGCTTTCTCGCCGCGGGGCAACTGATCGAGGGTCTAGGCTCGAGGCTTGAGGCTCGAGGGAAGTTTATAGAATGCAGTCAAGAGGGCCCGAGGCTTCCTCGGGCCCTTTCCTTCCCTCGAGCCTGTCGTCTCGAGCCTCTCGTCTCGCGCACCCTTCCCTGCGTCAAACGAACCGTGAAACTTAGCTTTGACGGCCCCCGTAACTGGTCCGGCCGCACACCCCAGGCCGGATGAATTTCACGCGAGGACCGATGCCCCCAGAGAGAAAACGGCACACGGGCGCTTCACTTCCGGCTCTTTATGTCGCGGCTTTGATCGCTCTCGCGGGTTGTCATCCAGGGAACGAAGAGGCCAAGGGATTGGGGCGGGACTGCGAGGCCGGGAACGCAGCCGCCTGCAATACACTCGGCAGGAAGCTGCTCAAGGGTGAGTACGTGCTGCGCGACGTGGCCCGCGGCGCGACGCTGCTGACGAAGGCATGTGATGGAGGAGTGGCCGACGGCTGCGTCAGACTCGGTGTGCTCTACCAGGATGCGGTGGGCGTCAAGCGAGACTCGGCGCAGGCCATCAGCCTGCTTCAGCAAGGGTGCGAACGGGGCGCCATGGAAGGCTGCACGCGACTCGGAGTCCTGCATCGACAGGGGGCCGGTGTTCCGCGCGACCTCAGTCGCGCCGTCAGCCTCTTTCAACAGGCGTGCGATGGCGGCCATCTGACAGGTTGCTCCCGGCTTGGTGCGTTGTATGCCGACGGCGAGGGAGTCGTGCTGGATCAGTCCCGGGCAGCGAGTCTCTTTCAGCGGGCATGCGACGCCAAGGATGCGGCAGGATGCGTGGGACTCGGACGGTTGTACATCGCAGGAATCGTCCCGCCGCCGAACGATTCGTCAGCCGTGGTCCTGTTCAGACAGGCATGCGACCAGGATGAATCCGGCGGATGCTTTCAGCTGGCGAAGCTGCACGAATCCGGTCGAGGCGCCACCCAGGACTTCGGTCGCGCCGCTTCGCTCTATCGCAACGGTTGCGAGAGCGGTCACGGCGAATCGTGTTTCAACCTCGCCGGCCTGTACGAGAAAGGAGCCGGTGTTCGTCGCGACCCGGAACGCGTAGCGACGTTCACCCGGCGCGCATGCGAGTCAGGTTACGCCCCGGCATGCGCTCGGCCAAAGGGCTCCTGATGGCATCTACTCAACCACTGCTCACCGCTGACCGCCTGACGAAGCACTACAAGAACGTCGTCGCGCTGAATGATGTCAGCTTCAGCATCTTCGACGGCATCACCGGCATCCTCGGGGAAAACGGCGCGGGCAAGAGTACCGCGATCAAGATCTTCCTCGGGCTGCTCCGGCCCACCTCGGGGTCGGCGATGGTGCTTGGCGAAAATGCATCGGAGAACCTCGCGGTTCGTGCGCGCGTCGGATACATGCCGGAGCACGATTGCCTGCCAAGCCAGGTGAGTGCCGCCGAGTTCCTCACGCATATGGCCGAGGTGAGCGGACTCCCACCGACGGTCGCAAGAACGCGCGCGGCGGACACGTTGCGACACACGGGCCTCTTCGAAGAGCGTTACCGGGCAATCGGCGGATACTCGACCGGCATGAAGCAGCGCGTGAAGCTGGGGCAGGCGCTCGTGCACGATCCGGCGTTTGTCTTCCTCGATGAACCGACCGCCGGTCTGGATCCGATGGGCCGCGAGGAGATGCTGACGCTGGTGCGCAAGACGCACCGCGAGTTCGGCATCAGCGTCCTGCTTTCATCGCACCTCATGGCTGACGTCGAACGCACCTGCGATCGCATCATCGTCCTGCAGGGCGGGCGGTTGGTGGAGTCGGGCGAGGTCGGACACTTCACGAAGGAAACAGAAACAGTGTTCATCGAAGTGGACACCAATCGTGAAGGACTCATTGCAGCACTGGAGCGACGCGGGGTTGGCGTGACGGTTGACGGGAGCGGGCTCACGATCGAGGGGCCTGACGAATCCGTGTACGATCACATCCGCGACGCGCTGGTCGAAGCGCAGGCACCGTTACGCCGCATGGCGCCCCGGAAGCGGGCGCTGGCCGAACTGTTCGAGCGCGCATGACACCCGAAGCGGTATCGCGAGCCGGCGCGGAGGGGGCGCACGCAGGAACTGTTTTTGATATCGGATACCGGAACTACACCGGTGTCCGCGAAGGACGGGCGCGATCGCGGCGCGCGATCTTCAAGGACGGTGTGAGGACTGCGCTTGGGTTGGGGCGCGGCGGTAAAGCCAAGATTCTGCCCTGGCTTTTCATTGCGGTGCTGTCCTTGATCGGCCTCATCATGGCGATGATCGCCGGCGCAGCTCAACGGCTTGTCGGTACCGAAGCGACGGAACAGATGGGCCTCCCGTCGCACGCGGATTATTACGGAATCACGGCCTCGCTGCTCTTCGTCTTTGCGGCCATTGTCGCGCCCGAACTGCTGTGCAGGGATCGACGTGAGGGCACGATCAATCTGTACCTCGTCCGTCCGTCGACCGGCACCGACTACGTGGTCTCACGCTGGGGCGCGTTCATCGTCGTGACGCTGATGGCGTCATGGCTTCCCCAGATCATTCTGTTCCTCGGCCTCGCCATGGGTGACCGAGTTCCGCTGGACTATTTGCAGGCAAACTGGCTCGACGTCCCGCGATTCCTGACTGCGGGCCTCGTCATGGCCGTCTACACAACCAGTCTGGCGATGCTCACCGCGTCATTCACCACGCGACGCGCCTATGCCTCGGTCTTCCTCGTTGGTCTGTTCCTGATCACCACGCCGTTCACCGTGGGTCTGGCGCAGGAGATCGGAGGCAGCGCGGGACAATGGATCTCGATGTTCAGTCTTCTGAACATTCCGTTACACGTGAACGACGTGATCTTCGGCGAGGTCGGCGAATTGACCGAGGACGCGCCGGCGCGAGCGTTAGGCTCGGCGGCCCTGGTAGGCTGGTATTTCGCGTGGACGCTGGTGCCTGCCGCAATTCTCTGGTGGAAATACCGGAGGATGACGCCGTGAGCACACCTTCGGTCATTCGTGTGGACGGCGTTTCCCGCTGGTTCGGAAGCGTCGTCGCCGTCAGCGACATCACGTTCGACATCCAGCCCGGCATTACTGGTCTGCTGGGGCCTAACGGCGCTGGCAAGACCACCCTGCTCCGCATGATGACCGGCCTGGCCGAGACGTCGAGCGGGACCGTCACCATGTTCGGCCAACCGGTTCGCGACAACCCGCCGCTCTACCGTCGCATCGGCGTCATGTCCGAGCACGAGACGGTCTACGGCTTCATGAAGGGACGCGAATTCGTGACGATGATGGGCCGGCTGCGGGGCGTGAAGGACATCGAAACCGCCGTGGATCGCGCGATCGCGCTGGTGGATCTCGCCGACGCGCAACACCGGCGCATGGACACGTACTCGCGCGGGATGCGGCAGCGCATGCGCCTCGCCGCCACGCTGGTGCACGACCCCGAGGTTCTGATACTCGACGAACCGCTCAACGGCGCCGACCCGAGGCAGCGTGTGCATTTCCAGCACCTGCTGCGCCAATTCGCGGCACAGGGGCGAACCATCGTTCTCTCCTCGCACATCCTTGAAGAGGTGGAGCAGTTGGCGGAAACCGTCCTGCTCATCGTGAACGGCAAGCTGGCCGCGTCAGGCGGATTCCGGGCGATCCGCGCCGCGCTCAACCAGCGGCCGTACCACGTGCGCGTGATCAGCGATGAGCCGCGCCGGTTGGCCTCCGCAATTGTCGCACTCCCTTCCGTCGATGCTGTGCACGTGGATCCCGACGGGGCACTGGTCGTGCTGAGCCGGAACGTCCTCGATCTCCAGATCGAACTGCCCCGACTCGCGCAGTCAGCGTCCATCCGCCTGCGACGCGTGGAGCCCTTGGATGACTCGCTCGAGAGCGTGTTTGGCTACCTGGTGGAGGGTTAGGAGATGGGCTCCGTGTATCTCCTGACGCTGCGCCAGCTCTCCGGGAAATGGCGGCTCCTCATCATGACTGCGCTGGCGTCATTCCCGGTCATCATGGCCGTGGTGACGCTGCGGGACGACGACGGCCCAACGGTCGCGGCCTTCGAGCAGGTGGTCTTAAGCGGCATGCTGGCCGGTTCCATTCTGCCACTCGTGGTGCTGGCCATCGCTGCGGCCGCATTCTCGAATGAGATCGAGGATCGCACGATCGCCAACCTGACGCTCGCGCCAATTCCGCGCTGGCAGATCGCGGTGCCGAAACTGCTGGCGGTGATCACGCTCGCCGCCCCTTTCATCGCCGTCAGCGCGTTCCTGACGAGTCACGTGGCATTCCTGGGCGACAGCAGGGCCACGATCGCCATCGTGATCTCGGCGTTGGTGGCGGTTGCGCTGTACGCATCAGCGTTCGTGTGGCTTGGTCTCGTGAGTACGCAGGCGATCGGCGTGGGCCTGCTGTACATCGTACTGTGGGAGGGACTGTTCTCCGGATTTGTGGCCGGTGTGCGGTTGCTGAGTATCCGGCACTACTCCATCGGCCTGATGCACGGACTGGACGAACGCCGGTTTGCGGCCGGCAGCCATTTGAGCCTGGCCGCGGTGGTCACGGTGTCGATCGTGGTGTTCGGGGCGTTTCTGTTTCTATCGATCCGGCGGCTACGGAGGATGGACGTGCCCTAGGTAGCGATGAGCGATGAGCGATGAGTTAGGCAGCGATCATTACCAGCCGCGCGTCCAGCGCACCACCGCGCCCAGCGCCTGGTACATCTTCGGCTGAATACCAACAGTCAGCGACGGCGGAAGCGGGCGATAGCGCGTTTCGAAGCTGGTGCGGACACGGAACTGCGTCCCGAACCGTCGTTCGAGCGTGGCGCCCGGCACGGCGAGGGTTGGCCGGATCTGGCCGACGAAGAACGTGTGCCGGTCGAGGTACTTGCCGATCTCGATCTGCGTGCCTCGTGCCAGCGTCCCCATCGCGCCTAACGACAACTCGGGAGACAACTCGGCGGGCCTGATCTTCACGATGTCAGCCGCCGTCCGCTCGGTAAGGCCTTCTTCGAGCTCCGCGAACAACGCGCCAAGGGCCACGCCGGTCAGTTGCCGAGTCGCGAGCGAGGCAACGTTTCCCGCGCCGGATCCGCCTCCCTCGAGTCCTGAGCCCTCGAAGGCGAGTAGAGAGGTTGACGACTGGCCAAACGCGAGAAACGAGATGAGGTCGGACTGAGTAAGTGACGGCTGCGCCTGGCTTTCGAGCGATATGTTGGTACGCTCGAGGGTGCCCCCGACGGTCACCTGGATGTCGAACGGTGCTCGGCCGGCTGGGCGGACTTCGTGTACCGCGAGCATCTGCAGCACCGGATTGTTGGGCTGGCCGGTGAACCGCACCGATCCGCGGGTCACGCTGAAGCGGCGCCCGTAGAGCTCATAGTCGCCATAGTCGGAGAGCAACGCTCCCCTCACGGATATCCCCTCATCACCCGTCACGCGCTGAATGGCCAGGTCACCATAGATCTCGATATTCGCGTCGCGGGAACGTGCCCAGGTCCCCCGTCGCACCTGGAGCAGCACATCAATGTTTGCGTTCCTGAGGAATGGCGACGGAGGACGAACATCGAGCTCGCGCGCGAGAGCGCTGTCCACCACCGCGAAGAGCGCCGGATCGCCAGCGTTGATCAGGTTCCACTCCTCCGGTTCGGGGAGCCGGACCACGCCGTGCATAACGATGACCGAACCGCCGACGAAGAGTGTGTCGACGGGGCCATCGATATCGAGGAAAGACGTCACCACCAGCTTGCCCTTCTCATTGTCGAGTACGCGTGTTTCGTCGGCGACGACCCGCAGATCCAGCACCGGGTGGTCGAAACTCGCGAGCAGTACCGAGCCGGTCACGCGAACCGGACCGCCGCCGCTGTATGCCACGAGCGTGTCGATCACCATGCGATCTTCGTCCATGTGCACGCGCGCGATCGCATTCGTGAGCGTGATGCCGGGTGTGCGGAGGCCGAGGCGTGGGATATTCGCCGTCATGGCGCCGTCGAAGCGAAGGCGGTCCCATGATCCGCGCATTCCAATCCGGCCGCGAGCTTCACCGGTAAGGACCGAGACCTCGTCGACGAACTGCGCCAATGGACCGAGGGGAATGCTGTCGCCTTCGAGATCGACGGTGATTGGCCCGTCCACTTTGCGAGATACCACCGAGCCATCGAGGGACAGATCGATGGGCACGTTGCCCTTTATGGTTGCGAGCCGCGCGCCGTCACCCGCCGCGCGCCGGAGGGCGCCATCGAATTGCAGCCGTCGGTCCGCGTATGTGAACTCGGACTCGACGTGCGGGAAAGACATGCTCCGGTAGAGGGGCTGCGCCAGCGCCATCGTTCCACTGATTCGCGGCGCAGATCTCGTCCCCTCGATATTCGCATGAAGCGTCGCCACGCCATCGACCGGCACGCTGCTCTGCAGCAAAGTGACCCACGGGGCGACGCGAAGGCTGTCGATCCGAATCTCAAGGCGCCCAGGATCCCGATCCGGCACTTCTCCGTTGACGAAAATCCGTCCTCGTCCGACTGGATCATTCGAACGCAGCTCCAAGGAGTCGATGGCCAGATCGCCACCACTCCAGCGCACGGTGCTTGGCCGCGTGGACGCCCACGTGAGCGAGTCAAAGCGCAGGTTGATGTCCTGCAGATGGACCTCTTTGTGGTCCGAGTGCAATGCATACCGGGCGCGGAGACGATAGAGCGCGGTGTCGCCGGGGAAGATGGCAACCGTCACGTCGCCGCTGCCGCGGCGATAGGTCCCTTCCACATGGGTGCTGTCAAACGCGAAGCCGGCAACACGCACGGAATCAACGCCGAGGTCCGCCGTAAGATTCACGTCCGGCGTGCCCACGTCCGCCCAAATGAAGTCCAAGGCGCCGCGGCCAATCTCGCTGCCGTCCCAGATCAGGCTGGACAGCGCTGCCCTTCCCTGCGCCGTGAAGCGCTCAATCCCACCCTTGAGCGTGCCGCGCACGCTGACCGCTCCCGAGATCGAGTCACGACTGAGGGGTTCCACCTTTACATCGGCCAGGCGTGCTGGACGGCGACGACTTCCCTGCCGGCTCGCCAGCGCAGAGACGAGACTCGCCGAATCGCTCGCGTCGCGAATCGAGTCGGCTCGCATCATCCTGGCCAGCCTCCGCTGGCTCATGAGTGGCCGCGCACGAACCAGGGTCGTGTCATGGGTCGCGATCCAGCGCTGCAACCCTGACAAGGTGTTCACGTCAACCACGTAGTTCAGCGTGCCCTCGACGCCTTCGACCAGTCCGAACGTGCCGGTCGCGGTGGCGGCGCCAAATGGTGTCTGCACGCGAAGCGTATCGACCGTGAGTCGTGCCTCCCGTGCCGTGGCCACAACGACCGCCTCAGTCACCTGCGTGCTGTCCACCATGAAGTCGCCGAGATGCATGGTCAGGCGTGCATCTATTGACGCGGGTTCGAGCCCCCGACCGGAGAATGTCATCACTCCGTTGAGCGAGGTCACGGGAAGCGATGGTGCGATGGCGCGCAGGTTGACCTCGCGCAGGTTCGCGGTGCCCTGGTATCCACGAACCGGCGATGCGAGGTCGAACCTGCCGTCGACGTCCATGGTGCCGGCGGGAAGCTGAAGCGCCAACTTGGCCTGCAGGTCCCGAAGCGTGCCTCGCAGTTCACCCGTTCCCCTGATGTCCCCGCGGAGGTCGGACTTCGGGGCAAACCGTTCGACGAGGTCCATCGAAACCGGCGTGAATCGCACGTCGAGGTTCATGCGCATGCTGTCGCGCGGCACGACAGATCCCTCGGCGACAATCGTAGACGTGGCGCCTGCGTCACGGTGCGTTACCGTCGCGCGGCCGGTGAACTGAGTCGCGGTCGAACCGGTGATGACTGCATCGGCGTTCACCGTTCCGCCAACCGGCATCTCTTGCGTGAACTCGCGAGCGAGCGATACCGGCAGGTCGCGAACAGTCAGCCGCAGATTCTGGGCTCGGGTAGTTTCTCCCGTACCAACGATTCCATGGGCTGCAACATGAAACGGTGCATGCCGCGACGGGTCGAACGTGCCGCTGACGTCCGCACGCAGCGCTTCGGGCTGCCCATCGAGCTTCACCCTGCCGGTGAAGGCACCAGGCACGCGAGCGCGGAATCCAGGCACCAGGCTCTCGACCAGCTCTGTGGTGAACCGGGTGAAGCGCAGGTCAGTTTCCCGGAGTTCGACCAGGTGCGAGTTGAGGGCCAGGCCGAGATCACCGGACACGCGCGATCCGTCGAGACTCAGGCGGCCGTTCCTGAACTCGTATTCGGAGATCGAGGTGTCGCGGATGATGGCCTTCATGTCCAGGCGCCCGCCCCCGCGCTCCGGCAGCGGTGGGTATATCACGCGAATGTCGGCGAAGGCGAGCGTGTCGCTCTTGAGATCCAGTTCCACGTCGCCGGCCGAAACGTGGTACGTCAGTGCTCCCTCGATGTGCGAATCCGGGAGCCTGAGATCGGCATCGCGCAGTGTCACCGTGTCGTCGACGATGCGGACGTCCGCAGTGAGGTTTCGCACGTCGACGTTCGGCTCCTGCAGCGGCGAGGCCAGCATGCTGAGCTCGCGCACACGAAATGCGACGGCCCCGCTGTCGGGATGTGTCCAGACGAGACGCGGAATCTTCGCGTTGATGTCACGGAACTCCATCGTCTGTCGCAACTCCGAGCCCACCCGCTCAATCCTCAGGCGCGAGTCCCGCGCCAGCGCAGACGCGAACGCCCTGTCGCGCACTTCACGGCTCACCACTTCATCGGCTGGATACGGCTGGTGCACGTGCAGCGTGCCGTTCCGGATCGTGATCCCATGCAGGTCCACCCACGATCCGAAGCCAAGGCGAACGTCTGTCGACGAGGTGTCGGCGCCGTCGAAGATGCGTTTGTAGTTCCAGGTGCCACCCGGCGCCCTGGCCAGCGTGACGACGGGGCGTTCGAGTTCAAGCGCCCGGACGATGATCCGCTTCGACAGCAGTGGAGCCAGTGCAATCCTCGCGCGAATCCGGTCCGCGGTAAGGAACGGCCGGCCATCCTCATCGGTTATGGATACGTCAACCAGGTCAAAGCGATCGAGGAGGTTTCCCTCGATCCGCCCGACGGTCACCTCGCCATTGACCAGGTCGCGCACGACATCGAGCGCGAGCCGCCGAACGCGCTCACGACCATAGTAGGTGCCGTTGAGCACGACGATTCCCACCAGTACGAGCAGGAGGAAAACCGCAACGCTTGCCAACAGGATCCTGGTAATGCGCATCATCGGCGTCTCAGAATGGAGGTCCGATGGCGAGGTGCAGCCGCAACCGGCTCAGCATCTTACTGAGGAACCTTCCCGAACTGTCGTTGGGATCGTATCGGCGGGTGGTGGCGAGCGTCACGAGCTGAACCGTGCCGTCGGCGTTGGTGACTTGAGTGACGACAGGAAGCGCTTCGACGAGCGTGGGTCGTATGCCTAGATCCAGCCGCACCGGGCCAACCGGCGTATCCATGCGAAGGCCAAAGCCGGGCGTGAGCCCCGACGTGGCGCCGAGCAGGCCGGCAAGCTGGTTGGTGCCGATGACGGCGCCGTCGAGGAAGATCGCGGCGCTGATGCCGCGGGCCGGTGAGAGTGGAAAACGATACTCGACACTGGCCTCCGCCACAGCCGTTCCGCCTAACGGTTGCGGATGGAACGCAGTCCCCGCCAGCCCGGCGATGTTCGGATCACAACTGCGATCCGCCAGCTGGCCCGCAGTACATGGCGCCGCCAGCGCGGTATCGGTGAGCGCTGTGGGAGACACGGTCAGCACTCGCGGACCGAGTTGGCGCTCACCGAAACCGCGCACCGACATCGAGCCGCCGGCGTAGAATCGCTTTCGCGGGTGAACCACGAGCTCCTCATCAGGACCGACGACGCCGAGCGCCTGGTTCGTTCCGCGGAGCGCCCCCACCCAGCCCAGACGGGCACGAACCGCGAGCACCGCGGTCCGCGTTATGCCGTGATACGTACTCCCCGTCAACTCAGCGCGGTTGTAGCGAAAATCGGACGCGGTGATCGCCGAGGCGTGCTCCACATCGATGCGCGCGCGGTAGCCGCGATCCGGGGTAAACGGATCGGTCGTCACGTCGAACAGCGTGACCGAGGTTATTGGCGCAAGCACGTTGCCGCTCGCCAGCGCGTCGATCGTCGGTTTCAGGCAGATACCGAAGCTCACACAGAAGTACACTTCGGATGCCTTGACGCGGGACATTTCATACGTGTATCCCAGCGTCGAATTGGTGCGGAGACCGAAATCCCGCGTCAGCGCCAGACTCGCGCCCTGTCCGCTTTCAATGACGATCCCCGGTACCGCGCGCCGGTGAGCGAACACCGAAATCCCCAGCTGATTGTGGACGGAAAAGAGCCACGGTTGCAGCAGCCCTAAGCTGGCGGACCAGGTGGGGCGCAGAAAACCGTCACGCGCGTTTCCCTCGGCGCCGTCGGTCACATCGTAGAAGATTCCCTGACCGTTGAGCGAGCCGGCGAGCAGGTTGCTGACCGTGCCGCGGAGCATGAGACGCCGCGCGCTCCCCAGGAAGTTGTACTTCGTGTAGTCCGCATCAAGCTGGCCGAAGTCTGCCGTACTGAAGCCGCCGGCCAACTCGAGCCGGTTGAGATCAGCCTCCACGACGCGGATGCGGACGAGTCGCAGCGTGTCACCGGCCGCTGGCGTCTCGAACTCCACCTCGGAGAAAAGCCCGGAGAGGTAGAGGTTCCGCTGGCTGCCGAGGATGGCGCTGCGTTTGAAGAGATCGCCGGCCTTGAAGGTGAGCTGCCGACGGATGGTCTCGTCGGAAACCTTCTGGTTGCCCCTGAACTGGACGGCGGAGACATGAACGAGGGGGCCAGGCTCGATCGTGATCGAAACGGGGCCACCGTTGGAGACGTCCGAGACCTGCGTCGTGTCGAGCACGATGCGGGCCGCGGCGTGACCACGTTCCCACAGTTCGTCGCGCAGCATCATGATGGTCGAGTCCATTGCGATCAGGTCCAGCGCATCGCCAGCCTTGAGCTGGAGCGCGCGGTCGATCGACTGCTTCGGCAGCAAGCTGTCGGTTTGCACGACGCGAAGGTCGGTGATGACCGTCGGTTCTTTCTCTTCGATCTCGAAGATCGCCCGGACGCCCACCGACGTCCGTTCCGTCCTGGCGACGACGGCGACGTCGCGCCATCCGCGTTGCCAGTAGAAAATCCGGATCCGAAGGACATCGCGTCTGAACTCGAGCGGATCGAGATGATGGCGCGACGTAAAGGCCGGCGAACGCGTGATCCAGCAGACCGGCAGGTACAGCGGCGACCTGCAGGCCGTCCCCTTGGTCACGAGACCGGCGCGCAGTTGGTCGATGTCAACGCCCTTCACACCGCGCAGCGCGACCTCGGTGATGAGCGGGCGGCTTGAACTCGAGGAATCTGTCTGCGCGTTCGTCGGCACGGCCATGCACGCCGATGCGGCAACGGCCGACAGAAGCCGGATCGTCCAGTCGACTCGGGGCGCGAATGCGGACGTTGAGGTCGTGCTCGCCTCCTAAGCAGATGCGCGCCACATGGTCGCGACGCCGGATCGTACTCAGCGGCGTCAACACGGTTCCGAGTCGTGGATGACACCGCTGGCAACTCGCGAGGCGTCAGTCACTCAGAAAAGGCTCGCTTTCCGGCTATCTGTGATGTGGGATGCGAATCGCGATTGTGGTGTAGTCCCACAAACGCAGACGGCAATCACGTCGAAGCAAGGTCCGGATCGAGGCCGAAGTGCCGTTCGTCAGGCGGGACGACTGAGGCGACGTCGCGAGGGACGGGGGGCACGCGAGGGCTGGGTTGCAGTGATATTGTCCTCAGCGTGACCCCAACGACGTTCCCGATCGAGCCGCCAATCGAGCCGATGCTGGCCACACTGGCCGAGAGTATCCCCGATGGTGCCGGGGATTACCTCTTCGAGCCCAAGTGGGACGGCTTTCGCGCGATCGTGTTCCGCGGCGACTCGGACGTCTATATCCAGAGCCGCGATCTCAAGCCGCTCGATCGCTATTTCCCAGAGCTGCATGACGCGCTGCTCGCGAACCTGCCGGCAGGGTGTATCGTCGATGGCGAGATCGTCATCGTCGCTCCGGACGGACTCGACTTCAACGCCCTGCAGATGCGGCTCCATCCCGCGGCCTCGCGCGTGAATAAACTTGCCGCCGCCACGCCGTCATCGTTCGTCGCGTTCGATGTGCTCGCCGTCGACGGCATGAGCATTATGGACGCGCCTCAGACCAAACGACGCGAAACACTGGAACGGCTGATGGCTCACATCGGGCCGCCGCTCCACCTCACGCCAATGACGCGCGATCGTGAAACGGCCGTCCGCTGGCTCGACGAGTTCGAAGGTGCGGGACTCGACGGCGTCATCGTGAAGCCGGTGCAGAGTCGCTACGTCTCCGGCAAGCGGGCCATGATCAAGGTCAAGCACATTCGCTCGGCCGACTGCGTGGTCGCGGGATTCCGCTGGTACAAGACCGGCAAGGAGGCCGTGGGATCCCTCCTGCTTGGCCTCTACGACGATCACAGCGCGCTGCAGCATGTGGGCGTCACGTCCTCGTTCACCATGGACATGCGCGTCAGGCTGGTGGAGGAACTGGCCCCGCTGCGCATGAACGCCCTGGACAATCATCCCTGGCGTGAATGGGCCAGCGCGGACACCAGCCGAATGCCGGGAGCCAGGAGTCGATGGTCTGCCGGGAAGGATCTGTCCTGGGAGCCGCTTCGCCCGGAGCGCGTCTGCGAGGTCAAATACGATCACCTTCAAGGCAATCGCTTCCGGCACGCGGCCGTCTTTCTTCGGTGGCGCCCCGATCGCTCGCCTGACGACTGCACGTACGAACAGCTCGACGTCACTCCGCCTTACGAGTTGGCGAAGGTCTTCTCGTCGGGATCAAGCGGCTCCTGAGCGGGCCGTTGTTCGGCCGGCACATGCTGAAGGTTGACGCGAATCCGCGTCCAGGTCGTGTACCGGCCGCGCATCGCGTCGACGAGGACGTCGGCGGGCTCGAGATGTGCGGCGACGTCTTGGTGCCGCTTCTTCCATCGCTCGAGTCCCGCGATCGCATCCTCCTTCTTTTGTGCGCGACCAATCTCGATCAGCGGATGTTTCGATGCTCGCGCGCCTTTCGCGCGTGACGGTTGTACGCGCGCCGGCTCGCCGTCTTGCTTCTGGTAGTGCGGCGGCCAGGGCGCGTCACCCAGTCCCTCACGCTCGTGCGTTGCGGACAGCTCGAGGAGTTTCTCGAGCGAGCATGCGCTCTCGTCGATTCCAGCGTGCCGGTCGCCGACCTTTGCGAAGCGTCCGGGCATCGTCACCAGCGTAAAATCAGCCGGATTGCAGTCGTGCAGCTCGCTCCAATCAATTGGCGCCGAAACGCGAGCGTCCGGCGTCGGCCGCACCGAATACGCCGACGCCACCGTGCGATCCTTCACGTTCTGGTTGTAGTCGAGGAAGACGCCGTGTCGCTCCTCCTTCCACCACTTGCTGGTCGCCAGCGTGGGCGCTCGTCGTTCCACCTCGCGCGCCAAGGCCAGCGCCGCGCGACGCACCTCGGGAAAGCTCCAGCGCTGCTCGATGCGCACGATCACATGCATGCCGCGTGAGCCCGAGGTCTTGATCCAGCCGACAAGACCCAATTCGTCGAGCGTCTCCCTGACGACGCGCGCCACCTGCTGGATCTGCGGCCACTGAATCCCCGGCACGGGATCGAGGTCCACCCGCAACTCGTCAGGATGGTCGAGATCTTCGGCCCGCACGGGATGGGGATGCAGTTCGAGACACGCCAGGTTCGCCATCCACGCTAAAGCTGCTGCACTGCGCGGAACCACCTCTTCCGCCGTCCGTCCTGATGGAAACTTCAGCGAGACGACTTCGACCCAGTCAGGTCGCGAGTCGGGAGCTCGCTTCTGATAGAAGAACTCCTGGCCCACACCGTTCGGGTACCGCACGAGCACATTCGGTCGCCCACCCGCGCCACGAAGCGCTCCCCCGGCTACAGCCAGATAGTACTGCACGAGGTCGAGCTTGGTGTGTTTCGGTCCCGGGAACAGGACTTTCTGCGGGTTGGAGATGGCGACTTCGATACCATCGATCACCAGGCGCTCGGCGCCGTCGGCGGCTTTGCTTTTCTTCGGTGCGCGTTCCTTCGGCTCTGTGTCCGCCTTCTTTTCGCCGCTCGGTCGTGGCATCTGCCTGACGACTCGAGAACGCGCTCAGTTGGGCTGAACGTACGCCAGCTCGCGTCCTTCAGCGGCGCAGCGCAACATCAGTGACCCGCGACTCATGTCACCCAGACCAACGAACGCCTCAGGGTAGTGCAGCCAGGGACCGAGCACGTCCTTCAAAGGCTCGATGTACTTCGGTGTGGCAATGCTGCCCAGAAGCACCGCGGTGTCGGCCGGCCCCATGCGGGCCGCGAGGAGACGGGCGGCGCGCTTGAGTGGTCTGGTGTAGCGCTGATCCTGGAGGTCAACATCGACTCGCGAGATTTCGCGAAGCGCCTGGAGATCAATCATTGTCGAAGCGGCGCACAGACCGCGACCAGGCACGATGACTTGCACACCGTCCCAGCCTTCAAGCGGCTTGGCGAAGGCGCCCGCGTATGCGAGCTTTCCGCGAAAGTACAGCGCACTCATGAACGTGAACACCTCGCCTAACGACGCGCCTGTGCTCGAACGGAGACGCTCGGCCAATGGCGCGCTTGATCCGCCATTCAGCAGATAGCTCGCTCGTTTACCTGAGCAATTCGCCGGAGACAGCAGGAAGATCTGGTGACTCGAAGCCATTGCGACGTTGTGCGGGGTGCGTCGTGAGCGGGCCAGTGACGAAGTATATTAGCTCGGCCCGCAGCATGGCGATGACCTGGCCCTCCCGCTGAACCAATGAATCGATTCGTTCATCCAGCATTGTGGTTCGTTCCCGGCCTGTTGGGCGTAGGCCATGTAGCCGTCGCGACCATGCCGCAGGCGAGCGCGCACGAGCCTCGCGCCCAACAACATCACCGAATCGCGTCGCTGCTCGTCCCTGGCACGCAGCTGGTCTACGCGAGCGATGGCGTGGAATCGCCGCCCTGGACGATCGATTCCGTCGTGACGTTCGCGGATGCAGGTCGAGCCTGCGTTCGCATCCGCTTGCGCACGTCGCCCGCTCAGGCGTCGCCCGAGACGCGCGCCCATTGCGCGGATTCGTCAACCATGTTCAATCGGGATGAGCGCGTGGGACAATGGCGACCAGCGCGGCCCCTGGTTTTCGGCATGGCAATGGAGATGCGCCAGGCGAATGGCGGGCTCATTGCCTACCAGACTGCCGAACCTGTGGTGGAACGAGTATCCGTCGAGAGCATCGCCACCGGACAGATCGTGCTGACGGATATCGAGGTGATCCCGACAACCGTGACAACGGGGGACTCTACCGGCAAAGTCGTCAGGCGGCTGCGCGAGCGATTCAGCGTCGCCCTGGCGACGGCGACGGGCGGAGTGTTCGAGGTCCCCGATTCAACGCAGGCTACAGGGTGGCACACGGTGCGCAGCTTCGCGCTCGTCAGGATCAGGAAGCCGCGCTGACTCGCCGGCGGGTTAGCGATCCATGATCGGGAGATAGGCACGCCATGGGCCGATCGCCTCTCGATACTGTTTCGCCATCACGCGCGCCGTCTGCGCCACATGCCCCAGATCGTGCGCGACCCAGGTCGCCAACAAGAGTGCCCGGCGTGCGTTCGAGGATCGCGATGCCAGCCGTCAGGTCGAAGTCCATCGGAACAGAATCTACTTCTCTTTCCGCGCCGTCGACTCCTTGAACCGATTGAGTTGGTCCGCCGTGAGCACGCCCTGCGCTTTGCCGCCGTACTCGGTGTTCAGCTTTGCCAGCGCGGACTGCGCGGCACTCAAGCGCCGGCCGAGGTCACGGTCGAACACCCGCCTGCCCTCTTTGAGAACCCAGTTCAGGAGAGGCGCGAGAGCAGTGTCGGCGCGCGCGTTGTATTCCTTGCTCAGCACGTCGAGCTGCCCTCGTTGCTCCGCCGAAAGCGCGAGCGAATCCTTCAGCGGCGCGTAGGCCAGAACGGGATCCCGCTTCAGCTTTGCCACCGCCTCTCGGCGCTGTTCATCGGTGAGGGGCCGTTGATTCGCCGGCTCGCGAAGACCAAGCCCCCGCGCGATCGGATTCAGAACGGGGCCACCGAAGAGGTACTCCACGCCGAACTGCAACTGCGTCGGGGCGAACTTGCGTCGCGCACTGCCGAAGTTGGTCGGCTCGCCGAACAGCTGATTCACCCGGTACTTGAACTGGTTCGTCGCCTGGTCGAAGCCCGTGACATACAACAGCGTCGCGTTGGGATTCGTGCTCAACGGCGACTGCCCGAACGGAGTGTTCTCCATGCCGAGCGCGCGTACGAGTGCGCCGTTGGCATTCGAGAGGTTGAACGTCAGGCGGAGGCGGTCGCTGTAGCTCCACCCCGACGGGGGTGTGAGGCTCGCGTTGACGTCGATGCGGGCCTGCCATGGCGTGCGGCAGCTGTTGGCGCCTGCCATTCTTCCGAGCTGCGCCGTCAGGCAGCTGCGCGCCGCCGGTTTCGCATGAGCGATCAATTCGGTGAGTTGCCTGGCGAGCGACGTGTCAGCGGTCGTGGCAGGATTGGGAATGAAGGCGCGGTCATTGCCCGTGTTGCCATCGCCGTTGATGTCCCCGTTGACCAGCGGCGTGAGCGGGATGCCCGAATAGAGGAACGTGTTGATGCCGAAGTTGAACCCCCAGAACCGTCCGGCGCTGGTCAGCCTGAACGTGTGCATCGGGTTCGAGATCGGCACCCAACGCTTCACGAATGGGTCACCCGTCGTGCCGATTCTCGAATTGCTGCGCGACTCGTTGCGACCGGTGGCGAGCGAATACGTGAGGTTCAGCGTGAGGCGCCGGTTCAGCAGCGGATTGGGAGGCGCCAGCGACGCCTGAAATTCCGCGCGGTAGCTCCGCAAGTCCGACAGCATGCTCGACACCGTCGCAAAATCGGGCGAGATGCGCGACGCGCCCGCCGAGATCGAACCGGTCGACGGGACAATCGCGTTCATCGGCGCGTACACGGGACGATCCGCCTCACTCGTCAGGTGGAACTGCGGCGTGCGATTCAGATTGAGATCGACGGTGCTCTGCCCGTTCGTGTTCCAGGAGAATCCGCCGTTTATGGTGACGATCCATCTGCCCGGGACTCGAACGCCATCGATGCCAAGGCTGCTCCGCCACGACACCGGGGCGCGGAAACCCGGATCGAAGACGCGCACCAGCGGCTTGGCAATCGAGAACGTCGTTCCCGCTGTGCCATCGGCGCAGGCCATGGGCCCTTCGGTCATGTTCGTCCAGTCTGGCACCGGGACGGCGGCGCCAACGCACGACAGCGTCACGCGCGTTCCCGGCAAACCAGTCGACTCCACCAGTTCGGCGACGGTGTTCGTGCTCACGGTGCCGCGATAGGCGCCAAATGTGCCCGAGACCGCGACGCCAGGCAGCGTCGTCGAGCGCTGCATCGAGACGATCGACGAGACCATGTCCGGCGACATCGACCTGATGGCCTCCGCCGAAAGTCCGCCCAGGGTCGACGCGCCACCCGACGTGCCCTGACCGCGTCTCGCGCGTGACGTCCAGGAGAAGCCGATGCGTGGACTCATCCCCACCTCACGCGGGATGCGGTCGGTGCGCACGCCAAACGTCTGCTCGACCGCCGGGTTGTAACGCGGGATGGTTGACGGATGCGAGAAATCCATTCGGAGTCCACCCTGCAGTTGCCAGGCGTCGGAGGCCTTCCATTCATCACCCACCCACACCGAGGAGTTCTTTGAATCGGTGTTGCGCGGTGAGTTGGTGATGACGCGATCGTAGGACGCCGGCCTGTTGGCAGCGAGGTCCTCGATTGTCAGGTAGGTGTACGTGCCGAGGAGCGGACTCCCGGGGAAATAGAAGTAATTGCTCCGGTTGAACCCGACGCGCCCGCCGACTTTCACCTTGTGCTTGCCGCTCTGGGGAAGCCAGGAGAGTTCGTCCTGCAATTCGCCGGAGTGCGTCTGCTCGTAGTAGTCACCTTCGCCGCCGCCGAACGAGAGAGAAGAGAGACCAGTTCGGCCGTCGCTGAAGTCAGTGCCAATTCGAACCGATCCCGCCGGAAGCAGCGTGAACGGATCGGAATCATCTGCGTAGTACTCGAATCCTGCGGTCAACTCGTTCAGGAGGCCGCGCACGTAGCTCGTTGTCCTGAGTCCGAACGAATGCGACGCCACGGACAGTTCGTTCACGCGCGTTGGGAACGAAACCTCCGAACCGTTGTTGCCGACATTGTGCTGCCACCGGCCGTTGTGTGACAGGCGAATCGATGTCGTGGCGTTCGGCGCGAAGTCGAGGACTTCGGTCGTGCGGAGCTGGCGATTGTGGGCGTCGTTGGGAGCGGACGCGATTGAAAGTGGGACGCCGATTGATTGTAACGCCGACGTCACGGCGGAAACGGAGTCAAGGCTGATTCCCCGCTGCGAGAGGAGCGATTCACGCGGATCCAGGAGCGAATACCAATCGCTGGTGTTGTCTTCCGTCTGCCACGACACGTTGAACCGCAGCTTCTGCTTGATGATCGGACCGTTCACCGATCCGCTGTGACTGATGGGCCGCGTCACGGGACGATTCCAGGTCGGATCTTTCCAGACCAGGCCGCGATTCGACGTATTGAAGCGGATGTTGCCGCCGAGAATGTCCGTGCCACCGCGCAGTGTTTGCGAGACATTCCCGCCGGAGAATCCACCGCGCGCCGGGTCCGCCGACGAGGTGACAACGCGGACCGACGCCAACGCGTCAGGCGGCAGTCCTCCGCCACCGCCGCGCACGGAAACGCCATCGAGCGTCGTGACATTCCCAGTCGACGAGGCGCCAAGCACGGAGAACGATGAATCATCGAGCGAGATGCCGGGAATCGATAGCAACAACTCCATCAATCGCGACGGATCGGCCAGGAAGAGCGAATCGGCCAGGGCGCCCGCGTTCACCTCACCGATCGCCGATCGTTCGCCTATGGCCGGTCCGGCGGTGACTACGACCCGCTCGAGCACCTGAGAAACAGGCTGCAGATAGACATCGGAGCCGAGTACTGGCGATAGTCCAACGCGCGACAGCCGGAACGAAGCGGTTCTGAAGCCAAGCCGGCGAACGCCGACGAGGTACTCCCCTTCTGCCTGCGGAAAGACCAGGGTGTACGTGCCTTTGTTGTCGGTTCGTGCCGTCTGCGACATGCGACTCACGAGGCCGGTGACGCGCACCTCGGCCTGGGGCAATGGAAGGCTGTCGGGACCGAGCACCCGTCCGCGGATGATCTCGGTAGCGCTCTGCGCGGAGGAGGCGACCGCGGTCAGTGCCAGCAGCAGAACCGCGCGCCCAAGAGTGGCCTGGGCGCGCGATATCCGGCGGTTGAGCAATTGAAATGGGCGCACGTAGTGGTCTTTCGGGACAGAACGCCGGTTAGGCGTGCGTCGTTGAGAACAGCGTCCGTTGGACACCCGTACGGCGCCTGGCGTTGCGAGGGTTCAGCCCACCAAGGAAGGCGGTGTGGATTACCTCCTGGCGCCCCTATCGAATCCCCGGGCCACTACGGAACAGACACGACGATTGTCCGCAGGGGCATAGGGTTCCTGTTGGTCGGGTCAGTCGTCGGGCGCGGGGCTGGGGGCGGCGTCCTTGGCGTTCCCCGCGGATCGAAGATGAAGGCCTGCTGCACCAGTTGTCTCACCTTCCGACCATTCAGCGCGGCGGGAACGAGGCGCATGTTCGGCACGGCCGCGCGCACGGCTTGGGTGAAGAGGGAATCCGTCGAGCGCACGATCCTCAATGAACCGTCCAACACGCGCCCCGTGCTATCGACAACGAACATCGCCAACACTTCCCCCCCGACGCGCGCGCTCTTCAACGATGGCGGGTACGTCAGTACAGGAGAGTCGACCAGGTTCGCCGGCGTGGCGCCTTCCGGAGAGTAGTATGTCGCGATTTCCGTTTGCGCGACGGCGCGTGAATCCGGAGGGCTGGTGACGAGGTCTGTCCCATACTTGCTGGAACATGCCAGGGCGACCGCGGCGAACAGTGCAAGCACCGCGACGCGAATACCAGGATTGGAAGGACGCTGCACGTTCATCTCTGTAATCCTCCGGCTCAGGTCGGACTTCGATTCGGCAAGCATGATTGCCGCGGGGGCGCGTGTTTGACGTTGCGCGATGAACAGCAACAACCGCGCGTAGCGTTCCTGGTCGTGTGTGACGCGCAGGACGCGCGCATCACAGTCAAGCTCCATCGCCAGGCGGAGGCGGCGCGCAATCCACCAGACACCAACGTTCCAGGGGACGAGTGCCACAGCCAACGCAACTACCAGTGTGAGTTGCGGGTCGCGTGCGCGGAAATGTTCCTGTTCGTGCCGTATGACGAGCGCTCGCAACGCATCATCGAGGTCGAGGATCCATCTGGGCACGAGCAGCCTTGGACGGCGAACGCCGAAGACGGCGGGTCCGATTGTTGGTGTCAGGAAGACAGGAACGCCGGCGATTATCTCTGGCGTCGCTGACCGCTCCACGGCCGCCAGCGCGCGCATCGCGAGCATGAGCCTCGCCAGCAGCAGGAGAGACGCGCCGAGCCAGAGTGCCAGCAGCATCGCATCCAACCGGTCAATCCACGGAGTTGGAATCGGGGGCAGCGTGGCAGTGATCGCGCCGATGGTCGATCTCACCGTTGGCAGAGCGACCAGGACTCCGTCGTCTGCCGGACGGGGTAAAACCGCCGACGAAACGGCTGCGACGAGAGGCCAGAGAAGCGCCGCGGCGCACGCTCCCACCCAGGCGAGACGGGCCTGCTTCCCCAGCGTGCGCAGTGCACGCTCCACCGCGATCGCGCCTAGGGCCAGGAAAATCGTGAAGATTGTGGTCGTTGCCATCCAGGTGGCGATCATCGATGACTCCCCTTCTTCTTCTGGAGTTCGAGTACGCGCTTCGACAGCCGGCGCAATTCCTCCGCTCCCAAGGTCCGATCCTCCACCAGGCGGGCGAGCAGTTGCTCCTGCGATCCCTGGAAGAGCGTGTTGACCAGGCGCGCGAGCGCGCTCCGCTGCGCGGAGTGCTGCGCGACTCGCGGGAAATAGCGGTGTGCACGCCCCTCTTCCCGGTGCGAGACCGCTTCCTTCGCTTCGAGATTGCGCAGGATGGTCAGGACGGTGGTGTAGGCGAGTTTCGTGCTCAACCGTTCACGCACCTCCCCGACGGTGCCGGAGCCGATCTCCCACAGCACGGCCATCACCTCGAGTTCACGATCACCAAGCGTCAGGTTGTCCATGAGCGTCTTTCCAGGTCGGCATTACTATCGTGATAGTAGACGCTAGTGCCGGCGTCCAGGATTGTCAACTATCCTGATAGTAGCCGTCCGCCGCGGATCAGGGACCGGTCCGCTTCTCCAGCGCCGACAGGAGCATTGAAATGAGCCCGCCGAACGACCCGTTGCTCATCACCAGGATCACGTCGTTGGCGCGTGCTTGACGCGAGACCAGGTCGACGATATCCGGCACACTCCCCAGGGCGCTCGCTTCTCTGCCCTGCTTTCTGACTTCCTCGACAATCGCGCCAACGTCGAGCTGCTGATCTGCGGGCACCTTGTCATGCGGCTCGGGCACCTTGATCGTCACGACGTCCGCTTCATTGAATGCCGCCGCGTACTCGGCCTGGTGGATATTCCGGCGACTGGTGTTCGACCGAGGCTCGAAAACGGCCCACAGGCGGCGATCCGGATACCGCAGCCTGATCCCGGCTATGGTTTCGCGGACGGCGGTCGGATGATGTGCAAAGTCGTCGATGACCAGCACTCCGGAGACGTAGCCGCGCGGCTCCTGCCTCCGCCTAACGCCGAGGAAGGTTGCGAAGCCTGCGGCAATCGCTTCGCTGGAAAGGCCGAGGGCCCGGGCGGCGGCCCAGACTCCGGCGGCGTTTTCCACGTTATGCATCCCGGACATCGCCAGCACGACCTCGGCTACTTCACCTCGAGGCCCGGCGACCACAAAGCGCGCACCCCCCTCGCCGAACTGCACATCGCGGGCGCGGTAGTCTGCGCCGTCGGCGACGCCGTAGGTCACGACCGGCGCCTGGCTGTGAGCGCGCGCGAGCTCCACCGCGCGCGGGTATGACGCGCTCACGCCCAGCCAGCCGTTGGCGGGAAGCGTGCTGCAAAAGCGCTCGAAGGCCGACTCGTAGTGCGCGAGGTCGGTGAAGATATCGGCGTGGTCGAACTCGATGCTCGTGAGGAGCGCCGTGCGCGCGCGATAGTGCACGAACTTGGGGCCCTTGTCGAAGTAGGCGGTGTCGTATTCGTCCCCCTCGATCACCACATGCTCGCCGCCGCCTAACCGGAAATTCCCCGTGTAGTTGAATGTCACGCCCCCAACCAGGAACGTCGGATCGAGCCCTGACTCGGCGAGCACGTGCGCCATCATGGCCGATGTCGTGGTCTTCCCATGCGTGCCAGTGATGACAACGCTGTGCTTCCCCGCCATCACCAGGGCTCCGAACGCCGCGGGGAAACTCATTTGCGGAATCCCGCGCTCGCGCACGGCGGTCGCTTCCGGATTCTCGCGCCGGATCACGTTGCCCATGATGACGAGGTCCGGTTTCGCCCGATCGAGGTTCTCGGCGCTATAGGGCGTGAACACGTCGATCTCCCAGGACGCGAGCATGTCGCTCATGGGCGGGTAGACGTTCTCGTCACTCCCGGTGACAACGTACCCGGCCGCCTTCAGCATTCCCGCGAACGCACCCATTCCGGTCCCGGCCACGCCGACCAGGTGGATGCGGTGAACAGCGTCAGGCGCAATGTCGGTCAGGACATTGCCATTCTCGTCCGGCATACTATGAACGTGCGCGCCTAACCAAAGAAGAGGTAGGCGACGAAGATCGCCGCGATGATACCGGCCAGGTCGGCCAGCAGACCACAAGCGACTGCGTGCCGAGTCTTCCTGATTCCCACGGACCCGAAATACAGCGCGAGAATGTAGAACGTCGTGTCGCTGGTGCCCTGGAACACGCTGGCCAGGCGACCGACGAATGAATCCGCGCCGTGCGTGGTCATGGCATCGACCATCATCCCGCGGGCGCCACTCCCGCTCAACGGCTTCATGATGGCCGTGGGCAGGGCCGGGACAAAACGGGTGTCGATACCGAGGGCCTCGAAGAACTTGCCCAGACCGGCGACCATGAAGTCCAGCGTTCCCGAGGCCCGTAACACGCCGATGGCCACCAGAATCGCGATGAGATACGGAATGATCCTGATCGCCACCGAGAAGCCTTCCTTGGCCCCCTCGATGAAGACTTCGTAGACGTTGATGCGCTTGATGACGCCGAGGATGATGAAGGAGGCGATGACGCCGTACAGGATCAGGTTCGCCACGAGGTTGGAGATGGCCTGTACCTGTTCCTGCGGCAGCCCGACTAAGTACCAGATCGTGGCGGCGATCAGCGCGGTCAGCCCGAGGATGTACGCCAGCACCACCTTGTCGAGCAGGTTGATGCGCTGTACCGCGGCGACGATGATCAATCCCACCAGGCTGTTGATGAACGTCGCCAGAAGGATCGGCAGGAACACATCCGACGGATTCACGGCGCCTGCCTGCGCGCGGTAGACCATGATGCTGATCGGGATGACGGTCAGCCCGGACGTGTTCAGCACCAGGAACATGATCTGGGCGTTGGTCGCGGTGTCCTTCACCGGGTTGATGTCCTGCAGCTCCTGCATCGCCTTGAGCCCCAGCGGCGTGGCGGCGTTGTCGAGGCCCAGCATGTTGGCGGCGAAGTTCATCATGATCGAGCCGTGCGCCGGATGATCGGCGGGCACTTCCGGGAACAGCCGCCGGAAGAACGGCTTCGCCACCTTGGACAGAATCGCGATCGCGCCACCCATCTCCCCGACTTTCATGAGGCCTAACCAGAGCGTGAGCACTCCGGTGAGGCCTAACGAAATCTCGAAGCCCGTCTTGGCCATGTCGAACGTGCTGGTCACGATGTTGGTGAAAACGGCCGTGTCGCCCATGAAGATCAGGCGGACCAGGCCCACCACCAGCGCGATGAGGAAGAACGAAACCCAGATGTAATTGAGGACCATGTGTGGCTCTCAGACGTCGGGATTCAGAAGCAACTCAACGAGCACGGGCACGTGATCGCGCATCAGGACTTCCGTGGCGGCCAGCGGGAATTCGTAGGTGACCACGGGCACTCCATTGTCCGACCCCCACGACCCGAAGGAGCCGGGTGTCGGGTATCCTACATCCCTGACGAGTGGCATCCCCGTGCGTTGCGCCAGGCGCCGTCCAAACGGGCTGTCGTTCGCGTCGTCGATACACGCCAGCGGCGCGTGGAGGGCCACCACGGCGCGCGGCTCGAGGTCGCGGATCAGCGACAGCAGAGCCTCGGTCTCCGGCTCGGACGCGGGCTGTTTGCCCGTGGTCAGCAGCACGTCGCTCGTGTCCTCGATAGTGGACCGGTGCGTGACGGTGCCGGGTCGCCAGTCCTTTGAAGGAAAGTTGCGGTTCAAGTCAACGCCATTCGCGTTGCCACGCGTTCCACGAGTGACGCCGTCCGGATTCGCCGCCAGGATCACGGCGCAGTGTTCCGGCGGCTCGACCAGCTGACGCAAGGCGCGCGAAAGCGCGTAGGTGGTCTCGGGTTCTTCGCCGTGAATGGCGGCGAAAATCAGCAGCCTGCATTCGGCTTGCGGACGCCACACTTCGAGCGGAAGTCCCAGGACCGAGCGTCCGTATGTGCCAGGCGCCCACGGAATCGTGCCCCACTGCGGACGTGGCCGAAGGGTCAAGGCACATCCGGGTTCGTGTTCAGCACGAACCGGGTCATGATCTCGTCAAGATGGGCCAGCACCACGTCCTTGAGCATCATGTCCGCTGATTGGATGGTCTGGCGGAGAAGGTCGGGCGTAAGCATCCACAAGTACGAGACGGCCATGGGAGCGTAACTCAGGTGCCACCGCTCCGGCGCCACACCATACCGGTCGCTATCGTACGGACGAAAAAAGCCGAACGCCGAGCCGTTCGCAATGCGCGCGTCGAGCCAATCGCTGAACGGGGCGAAGATGCCCCCGGAATCGTACTCGGCCGGTATTAGTTCGATCTCGTAACCGGCTGGCCTGGCTGCCGCGTCGTACACATCGAGATCGGTGCCCCAGTGGTGTCGTGACGCTCCCGGCAACGCGGACCAGCGGAGAATGGAAAAGACCAGCTCATACTCGGAGAGCGTCGCGATGTCCATCGGCGTCGCGTCGCTGTCGAGAACCGCCAGCTCGCCACGTGCCTTCCGATTCCAGATGGAAAGTTGCTTCTCGAAACTGCGGAACCCGCTCAGGATGGCGACGTCGAACCCGGCGCTTGCTGCAGCATCGCGAAGTTCGCGGAACGGCTCAACGACATCACGATGCACGCTGACACCGAGCCACTCGGCATCGGCGGCCGAACAGAGATGCCCCTCATCCTGGCCGACAACACTCGCTGGCGTCATCACACGAAGCTAGCGAATCGCGATTGAATGCGGCCAGCCGCGATCGAAGAGAATCCCTCGGACACGGACCGGCAGTTTGACCGGGCGAGCCCTCTTCGGCCACGCCCGGTCAATGCAACACGTTGCTACCTGCCGCCTCCGACGTAGAAGACCCTCCAGATCCATCCACCGACATCATCGGAGACGTACAGCGAACCATCCGGTCCCTCCGCCACTGAAACCGGCCGATGTGCGGCGCCGGTTGGCGTGAAATTACCACCAGCGAATCCGTCCGCAAACGTTTCGAACTTTCCACCGGGTTTGCCGTTTCGCCACGGCGTGAACGTCACGATGTATCCCGGTCCCGCGGGCTGGAGCCGAGGATCGAAGCGCGACCCGTGCCACGCGATGAAGAGTCCTCCGTGGTAGCGCTTGGGAAATTGCGTACCCGAGTAGAACAGCATCCCCAGCGGCGCCCAATGCGCTGGATAGTCAGCGATCGGAAGTTCGCGATCAGCGCATCGACCGACGATCTTCCCGTCACCGCCGTATTCCGGAGCCAGCACCTTCTTGTTTCTCTTGCCGTCGAAGTAGCAGTACGGCCACCCATATGCCTTGCCCTGCTCGAGCAGGAACAGCTCTTCGCCAGGCAGAAGCGCGTCATCGCGTTCGTCGAACAGTGTGCCCCAGTTGTCGAGCAACTGGTCGCGACCGTTCTGCGCGCCATAGAGTTTTCCGTCCGCGGGGTTGATTGCAAGCGCAGTCATGTTTCGCAACTCGGTCGCGAATCGACTGCCATCGCCCTGCGTCTGTCCTGTTGCGGTCGCGCTGAAATGCCAGACTCCGGCTCGCACCGGTAGCTCCGGACACGGATCCATCCCCGGTGAGAAGTCCGTGCGATCCACCACCTGACACGAGTTACTGCCGGAAGCGATGTTCAAGAACATGCCTCCCTTCCCGTCCAGCACGACCGTCTTGCGCGGGTGATCGTCGGTTGCGGGGAGGCCGCTCACGACAATCGACTCGCCTCCACTCGGGACCAGCTCATTCCCGACGAAGTCGTAGCGCAGGACTCGGTCGTCAGGCGCGAAGAACAGCTGGCCTTCTCCCCAGGCGACCCCGTTTCCGCCCGTCGGGCCGAACCGTTGCTGAATGTTCGCGCGGGCATCGCCGTCGGTGTCGCGCAACGCGAGCACCGCGCCGACCGTCGCCCCCGGGCCGTTGTTGATGGCGACGTAGAGGTCGCCATTCGGACGGACCGCCATGTGCCGGGCCCGGCCCACGCCCTTCACGACCACGACCGCGCAAAAGCCGGGCGGAAGCGTGAGCCCGCCGTTGTCGGCGTCGCATAACGATGACTCGCTCGATTTCGCGAGCAGGATTCCTGCGTTTGGATCAGGGCCAGCCGCGCTGTCGGCACAGGCCGTCGCGGCCAATGCGATGATCAGGAGACGGGACAACGGCTGGCGGAAGACAATCGGTGGCATGCGTACCTCCCCTCATGGTGTGTCGTGAGACGACGCCATGGACCGACGTGCAGCATTCTCGGCGGCGGGGGCGGTTGCGCCGGGAGGAGCCGGTGGGGGCACCGATCGTTAGGCTCGCGGTCGCCGGAGCGTGGTCACGCTCCTGGTTGGCGACGCGCTCTTTCGGTACCCAGCAAGGCCTGACGAGTGCCGCCGCCGCAACGACCGGGACGAGCCGAACGTGCCCGCCTCAACCAGAGCTGTACCGGTGCTGTCGAGATCGCAGGAACTTCCACAACAAGCCGGGCTATTCCTAGAACAGCCCCTGCCATCGGCGGAGGCAACTCGACTGTTGGAGGTCCGTCGTGCGTGTGTTGAAGATCGTTCCTGTCTCGCTGGTTCTTTTGGTGACACCATGGCCGGCATCCGGCCAATCACCAGAGAGCCAGAAGAGCTACCTCATCCCCGCCCTCGAGATCATCACGTTCGATGCACTCCTCAACGTGTTCGATCGCTTGGTGTTAGGCGATGAGTATAACTCCTCGATCAGTTCCATACGACGCAACCTCAGCAGACGCTGGGTGACCGAGAACGACCCGTTCGAAATCAATCAGTTTGGTCATCCGTACCAGGGCGCGATGTATCACGGGTTCGCCCGATCGTCCGGACTCAACTTCTGGACCTCGCTCGGCTACACGTTCGCCGGCAGCGCGATGTGGGAGATCGCCGGGGAAACGACCACACCGTCCTGGAATGACCAGATCGCGAGCGGCATCGCCGGGTCGTTTCTTGGCGAAGCACTGTTCCGCGTGGCCAACCTGGTCCTGGAGAACGGTCCGACACCGCCGCCCACCAGGCGGCGGCGGGTGGCCGCCGCAACCTCCTTACCGCTCGGTTTCAATCGCCGCGCATTCGGCCGCCGCTTCGACCAGGTCTATCCCAGCCGGCGCGCCGCCTACTACCGACGCATCTATATAGGAGGCAGCGCGACAACCCAGACCCAGGGCGACGCGAACGTCGATTTGCGTCCAACCGAAGGCGTATTTGACGTGTCGATGGAGTATGGGCTGCCGGGCGCGGAAGGTTATCGCTACAGGCGGCCATTCGATTACTTCGCGCTGCAAGCAACCGCAACGACCGGAAGCGGCCTTGAGAGCGTGCTGTTGCGTGGATTGCTCGTTGGACACGGTTATGAACGGGGACCGGCGACTCACGGCGCGTGGGGTCTCTATGGAACCTACGACTACATCGCGCCGCAGTTGTTCCGCGTATCGAGCACTGCACTTTCGTTAGGCACGACCGTAGAGTGGCGCCCGTCAGACGCCCTGGCGATACAGACCACCGCGCTGGCCGGCGTCGGGTTCGCGGCGGTTGGTGCTCTCACGAGGCGCGACACGAGCGACTACCACTACGGCATTGCTCCCCACGCGCTTGTGGCTTCGCGGATCATTCTCAGCGATCGGGCGGCGCTGGATCTCAGCGCCCGCGAGTACTACGTCAGTCGCGTCGCCGGTACCGAGGGTCACGACAACATCTTCCGGCTGGACGCCGCATTCACCGTGCGCTTCCATCGGCAACGGGCGATCGCGTTACGCTATCTGCTCTCGCGTCGCGACGCTTTCTTCCCCTTTGTCGGTAATCCGCCGGGCGAAGTCCGGGCGTTTCGCACGCAGGTGCGAGGCACGCTCGGCGTATTCTACACGTTGCTGGGTCACGATCGGTTTGGGTCCGTGCCGCGCTTCTGACCCGACAGCGAACGAAGGTTGGTGGCATCGTCCCGCAGCAGTTGAGCGAGGGCCGGACCGACGCGCATTTGGCACGAGCGGACAAGCCGCAGTAACGTCCCATAATACTCGACAAGGCATCGCATGCTGATCTGGTTGGTCGCTGTCACAACGGGACTCTTCGATCACGCGGGACGTCCGTTCTGTGATCGCGGCGCACCGCAGCCGATTGGGTTCCACGCGCGCGGATTCGGTTACGTCGCCGAGGTTTTTCCGCCGAAGTCCCGGCACAACACAGGGTCGCGGCCGATCGCCTACCTGTACTCGGTCGCATACCCGGGGTCGGAATGGCGCGTCGACGCCAGGAGGCTGTGGACAGCGGTACTCCGGAATTCGCAGATGCCGCAGTCAGCGCTGGTGTCAATGGCGGGACACGTTGTCGCGCTGGACGACTACTACCAATCCGGCGGTGAGCACGCGCTCGACATTTACGATGTCGGCGGGCGCTTCGTGCGCAGCTATTCGCTCGAACAGCTGCTGGACGCGGTCGATCTGGCACGCGTCACGTTCTCGTATTGCGGCCGCCCGTGGCGCGACGGCGCCATGTTCTATTTCACTACCGGAGACAATGCCAGGCTCTATGTGTTGTTTCCCTGGCAGCGCGTCCTCGAACTGACGCTCGCGACCGGCGAGTTACGTCGCGGGGCGGTGCGCGACTTTCCGCGCCTTCGAGATATCACCGCGCGCGCGTCTCCCAATGAACAAGCAGAGCCCTGGTCGATCAGCCTGAGATTCTCTTCACTGACAGACTTCGTCATTGTTCGGTGACCGAATGACCCAGAGTTACTTGCTCCACGGCGGCGTTACCCCGACAGACCGGGCGTAGGCGATGAGCTGGCCAAGATGTTCATGCAGGTCGCCGGAGACGAGGAAAACGACGCGCTGGAATGACATGCGCGAAGGCAGGGAGTCCGGAACCAGTTTCGCGGGATCGATCCTGCTGAGCTGTTCGCTGCAGTAGTCCCAGGATTTTGTAAGCTGTGCGATCACTTCTGCCTTTGCCGTAATCTCCTCAAGCGTTCGCATTGCTTCGCCTGGCGCGCCGAAGTCCGCCGGCGGCTTGCCGGCCACTGCGCGGGGACACAGCACGAACCATTCGCCTGCGATGTGCATCAGCGCCTGCGAGATCGTGCGAGCGTCGTTGGCCGGACGCCACCCGTACTTCTCCTCGGGAATCGCGTTGGCGAGCGCCAGGACCTTGTCGTGCAGCACCGTCAGATCGCCAACGAATTGACTGTCGAGGGGCGCGGTGACACTCACGTTCGCAGAGGTTCGTTGCGCCGCAGACGGCTGGGCAACGAGGCACATGATGAGCGCGACAACCAACAAATGACCCCGCATGCAACCCCGCAGCGTTTCTGGATCAATCGGCTACCGTGCAGGGACCATTGTGTTCCCGGCGCATCCCGGCAACGTCGTCAGGAAGCGCTGTACGTCGGCGTCGCTTTGCAGCACGAAGACTTTCTTCGATCCTCGAACCGCCTCGAGACGCTGGAGGATCTCCGGCCGCCGCCGCGTGCGATACGTCCAGACCCAGCTCACGAATTCCCAGGTGAGATTCTCGGGACAGCCCGAAGCCACGTCGGGTCGCGAACGACCCAGATAGCGCAGCCGCCGTTTCAGTATCCGCCAAGTGCAGACCACTGGCGGAAGGTCGAGGAAGACGACCGTGTCGGCAGCGTCAAGGCGCGTCGGCAGCGTTCGACCGTAGTTCCCATCCATGATCCAGGCGTCCTGCGCGCTGAGCTCCGCGATGAGCCGATCCCACTCGTCATCGGGCGTCTTGACCCAGCCAGGATGCCAGAAGAGTTGATCGAGGTGGATGAGCGGCAGGCCGGTACGGGCGGCGATCTCTTTCGCCACTGTCGTCTTGCCGGATCCCCCTGAGCCAATGACAAGAATCTTCCTCACGACTCTGATCGCTGATCGCTGATCGCTGCGCCTCAGGGCACCCGCACGGCCACGCGACCTACGACACGAATCCAGTTGACGCGATTGCCCCCGTCGCGCACGAACTCGATGGACTGACCACGCTGGGGGCCGTCGGTCACCACCACACGATCCGGTCCGTAGAAGGACACCGGCATCTCGGCGCCGGGCTGGCCGTTGTTAGGGCGTTCCTGCACGAACAGGCGATTCCCGTCGGCGCGAACGACCACCGAGTTGCTCGGCCGCGCGTAGCTGCCGACGTACGGAGCTGGATCGGGCTGCTGCGCCAGCGGCGCCACCGAGGGAAGCGTTTCGACAAGCCCACGATGGGCGATGGACTGGTTAGGCGCGAACGTTGCGCCAAGGTACGACTTGAGCGCTTCCCGTTCCACGTCCTGGATCAGGCGCCAGCCGGTGTTCGCGTTCGTCAGGATGGCCACGGCGAAGTTGCGTTCGGGCGCGATCTCCAGCAGCAGGATATGTCCGCCAAGCGTGCCGCCGTGCGAGGCGGTGCGCACCGGACCCACCGTGCGCAGATGCCAGCCGATCCCGATGTCGTCATCATTGGCCTGTTTGCGCGCCTGCGGCATGCGCATCTGTTCGAGCGATTCCTTTTTCAGCACGCGCTCGCCGTTAGGCGTCGTTCCGTCGCCCATGTGGAAACGGGCGTAGGCGAGGAGGTCGGTCATGCAGAGACCGACGCCTCCGGCCGTGACGCTGACGGACGCGCTGAAGGGCCGGTTGAGCGCAGCCTTCCCATCGCGGGTAGTGTGTCCTGCCGCAAAGCGGTTGACGATGAAGTCTCCGGCGGTCGTTCCGGCGTGCTCGAGGCCTAACGGCTGAAACACCAGGTCGCGGATGGAACGGTTGATGGAATTCCCGGTGACCTTCTCGATGACTCGTCCGGCGATGCTGAATCCGGCGTTGTTGTAGCTCCATGCTGCTCCGGGCGGCGCCACCTGCATCAGGTCCGTGATGGTCGTCAGGAAGTTCGTGAGCGTCTCGGAGCCGCGGTCCGGTCCGGAGACCTGCCCTTCCCACCCTCCCATATGAGTCAGAAGATGCCAGACAGTAGCGTCGCGGCTCGCGGCTTCGTCGCGCACGCGGAACTCCGGCAGGTACGCGCGGACGGGGGCACGCAGATCGACCTTGCCCTGCTCGACCAGCCGCATGAGCGCGGTGGCGGCGAAGGTCTTCGAGATAGACGCGATCGGGAAGACGGTGTGTGCCGTGACGGGAAGCGAGTCCTCGACATTCGTGACACCGAGCCCGCGAATGATCACGGTCCCGTTATGCACGATGCCCAGTGCGACGCCGGGGACGCCGTACTCCTTCATCTTTGACGCGGCGAGCGACGCAAGCGCGTCGAAGCGCGCGTCCGAGCCGGTTTGAGCATATGCCGCGCGGCTGCTGGCGCTGAACGCGACGATCAGCGCGACGGCAATCCGGATGGCCTTCGGGTGAGAGAGCGAGCGCATGAGGACTAAGCTAGCGGAATGTGACACGCCGGCTAGTTCGCTAACCCCCAGGGTCGAGGCTTGAGGCTCAGGCCTCGACCCTACGAAATTCTTACCTCGCCGAGGCCGAGTGCCGGTCTCCCCATTCCATCAATGCCGACCAGATCGCGGAGAGCGTTCCCAATGCGAGGCCGGCCATTGAGCCCAATACCGAACAGATGGGCACCCAGAACGAGTAGAACATGACGTCGTCCGGCTTGTGTCCTGACTCCGCAAACGGTGGCGCTTTCGCGAACATCAATAGCAAGCCGAGTACGAAGCCGACCGCCGTGAAGCCCACGGTCCACCGGCCAACCCTCCTGATAGCGCGACCGAGCATCGAATTCGTCATGCCATAGTGACGCCCGACCACTCGAGAAAATCACGGACTCAGCCCGGTCTCCTGCGCCACACTCCGGATCCCTCCTGTCAGCCGATCTGGATCCGACGCCGTACGCGCCCTCAGCAGGACCGCCAGCGCCAACGGCGCGGCGTAACTCCCTGCCCGCTCGATAAACTCCCAGATCGGCGCTCCGGCGAGGACAAACAACGACTCGGTCGCCAGCTTCCACGCCGCCACGAAGATGAGTACTCCTGCGATCGGACACACCGCGACGGCCATGGCCAATGCGATCTCGAACCAGCCAATGATGGCAGTCGTTTCCGCGGGCAGGCCAATGGCAGCGTAATGCACGCCTAACATGGCCTTGTTCGCGATGCCGAGTCCTCCGTGGCCTAACAAGAGTAGAACCGTCGTCCACTTGAGCGCCTGACGAGCCAGCTCGAGGGCGTGATCGGTGGCCGGTCCGTCGAGCGCCTTGCCAAGTCCAGCCAGGGAGCGCGGCACGGCGGTCAGGAGAAGCAGCGCGAACGGCACGCCATAGTTGCCCGCCCGTTCGAGCGTCTCGAAGAATGACTCTCCCGCCAGTGGACGGAGCAACGCAGTCCACAATGCCCACATGGTCATGTAGACCAGCGGCAGCCCGCGCGGCGCAAACAGCACGGCCATGCCGGCCAGGACATCCACGGCGCCCACAACGGGCATGAGCCGGTACGCCCATGATTCGGGGATGCCGACCACGTCGAAATACGGCACCCATGCCGCCTTGGTGATGAACCCGAAGGCACCGTGGCCAATGAAGCAGAGCGCCGCCCCGACGCGCAGGATCCAATAACCTGAGACGGGCCCACTGATCGTGTGAGCCCAAGCCGGCGCTATCGCTGACGTCTCTCCCGTAGTCACGCACGCAAGCTCTGACCTCTGACCTCTGACCTCAACAACTCGGGCGACCAGCGGTCACGCCGTGTTGCGTACGGTTCCTTCGCGCCTGCGCCTCAGGAGTTCGATGACGTCGCGCGCCTTACGACGGCTGATGGGGAGACGGATTCCGTCGTTGAGCTCCACTTCGAGCCCCTTCGTCTTGCCCCGCCTGACCGCGCGGACGTGTGCGAGATTGATTCCCGCCGACCGGTGAATGCGCACGAAGGCGGCGGCGCCGAGCCGGTCAAGGATCTGCGCCATGGACTCGCGGAGCACGTGCTTGCGGCCTGCGGCGTGCACCACGACGTACGCCCCATCGGCTTCGACCCAGCTCACGTCACTCACTTCCACCGCCGTTCCACCCTGGCGACCGCCTAACAGGATGCGCTCCGACCCCGGCTCGCCCAGCGTGCGCCGGATGCGGTCGAGCGCCGCCTTGAAGCGCGCCTGCGTCACCGGCTTCACCAGGTAATCGCTCGCCGCGACGTCGAACGCACGCGCCGCGTGCTCGGCGTGGGCGGTCACGAACACCACGTGCCTGACGAGCGTCCGGATGGCCTCCTGCGCCTCGAATCCGTCCACGTGCGGCATGCGGATGTCGAGGAATACGACCTCCGGCCTCAGCTCCCGCACCACATCGGCCACGCGCCGCGCGTCGGCGCACTCGCCCACGACCTCGAAGTCGGGCGCTTCGTGCAATAGTTGCCTGAGCCGCCGCCGGGCCAGCGCCTCATCGTCGATGATGACCACACCGTGACGCCGCATCATGTCGCAGCGGTAGCCGCGCGCGTCTCGCGGTCTGCCGCGACCTTCATCGGCACGACGATGCGCACGCGCACGCCGCCACCCTCGCGCGGCTTGAACGTGAGGGATGCCCGGTCACCGTACGCCGTCAGGAGCCGTGCCCGCGTGGCGGCGATGCCCACCCCGTGACCCTTTGCGCTTTGCGCTTTGCGCTCCAGTACTGCGCCATCGTTCTCGACAATGAGTTCCAGCCCGTCAGAGCCAGCGAAAGCCTCCACGCGAACGCAGAGCGATTCCTGCCCGGCATCGAGCCCGTGCACGACGGCATTCTCGACGATGGGCTGCAACAACAGCACCGGCACCAGACAGTCACTCACCTCGGGCGCGACGTGCCACTCATAGCGCAACCGGTCGCCGAAGCGCATCCCCTGGAGCGCCAGATACCGTTCCGCCAGCGCGACCTCTTCATCGACCGTGATCTCCTCCCGACCGTCCTCGCGTAGCGACGCATGAAGCAGTTCACCTAACTGCTCGATGGCCGCGACTGCGCGCGCGGGTTGCACATCCGCCACCAGCGCCGCGATGCCGTTGAGCGTGTTGTAGAGGAAATGCGGCTGGAGCTGCGCGCGGAGCGCCGCGAGCCGTGCCGACTGCAGCTGCGTCTCGAGTTGAGCGGCGCGCAACGTGCGTCGCTGCCGTTCCCGCGCTTCCGTCATCCCCCACGCGGCGATCAACACGCCGGCGTACATCGACACCATGGTCGGCATCGTGTTGTACCACGACCGCGTCAGGCGCGGGATCATGCCGAACATATGGATGACCTGGGGATTTGCGATCGCCACGGCCCAGGCGTCGGCCAAGGCGTGCGCGCCTGAAACCGACAGGAACAGCGCCACGTGAATGCCGACAATCGGCGCTCTCGGTGGATTGAGCGGATAACGAAGGCCAAGGCGCAACACGAACGGCAGGACTGCCGCCAGCAGGATCCATCGCGGGGTCGTCGATACAAAGACGGTCGGCCAGTCCAGCGGGAAGCCATGTGTGACCGAAACGTGGCGGGCTTCGAGCGCGCTGACGGCCCCTAACGCGAGACAGACAGTAGAGACGACGAGGCTCGCCACCCCGGAAGGTGGCGCTGGGTTCTGCGCTGACTCGCTGGTCCGGCTGCTGCTCAGCGGTGTGCTCCCTCGGTGAGGGCGAATGTCACCGACGCCGCGCGCATCGGCTGCTCCTCGGACGACTTCACCGTCAGGCGAAAGCTACCTCGCTTCGACCTCATGCTGAGTGTCACTTCGAGCTGCTGGGACGCCTGCACACTGGTGACGGAGAGCGGTCCATGCTCCGCGAACAGCTTGGTGTAGGTGCCCAGCCGCTCGTCCATGGTGCGAGCCGGATTGGCGAGCATCCACGATTCAATGAACGCCTTCATCTTGTCAGTGCTGCCGGTGTTGAAGGCCGCGACATACTCCCTGGCGATATGGCCGGCGTGCGTATCCGGGATTTCGGCGGTTTCCTTGCTCTCGGCGGCCTTGGCGGCTGGAACACCGTGCACCAGACGGCCGAGGGTGCCGTGCGCCAGGCGGCCGTCGACGTCGTCAAGGGGCGCTTCGACAATCTCGACCGCCGCGACCCTGACGTCTTCGAGGGTGAGGTTCGCCGCGTGATCGACGAGGGTCACGTCGAACCCTCCGTGGGACG
>CAZSNV010000013.1:0-37668 GCA_964608035.1 uncultured Gemmatimonadaceae bacterium
TGAGATTCCAAAGGTGGTGCAGGATGCGTTTGTCGTCACCGAGGACAAGCGCTTCTACCGCCACAACGGTATCGACTGGTTGCGCATACCAGGGGCTACCTTGACCAACCTGAGGGCTGGCGCATTCGTCGAAGGATTCTCGACGATCACGATGCAGCTGGCGCGCAACGTCTTTCCGACCAAGCTGACTCGCGAGAAATCGCCGATCCGGAAGTTCAAGGAGATTCGCGTTGCCCGTCAGATCGAGCGCGCCTATTCAAAACAGAAGATCCTCGAGCTGTACCTGAACCAGATCAACCTCGGGGCGGGCGCGCATGGCGTGGAGACCGCCTCGCAACGCTACTTCGGGAAGCCGGTGCTGTACCTGAACCTTGCCGAGGCCGCGACACTGGCCGCGATTCCCAAGGCGCCGACCCGATACAATCCGCGCCGTTTCCCGGCGCGCGCCGTTCAGCGCCGGAATACGATCATCGAATTGATGCGACGGGACGGCGCGGTTGACGACCAGCAGGCGAGCCTGGCAAAAGCGTACCCGCTGGCCATGGCGCGCCGCGTTGAGTCGGGCGAAATCGCACCCTACTTTGCCGAATGGATTCGCCAGACGCTGCACGAACGTTTCGGCGACCGGCTCTACGAGCAGGGGCTCAAGGTCTACACCACGCTGGACCTCGACATGCAGGCCGCAGCGGAGCGGGCTGTTGAAGGCCAGATGCGCGCGATCGAGGGAGGCACGTACGGCACCTTCCGCCACCTGACGTACGAGCAATACGTCGCCCGTGGCGATCGCGATCAGGGCAGTGGCGCGGAATCGCCCTACCTGCAGGCCTCATTCGTCGCGATCGATCCGCGCGATGGCAGCGTGCGGGCGATGGTGGGTGGTCGCGATTACGGTGACTCGCAGTTCAACCGCGCCACGCAGGCGATGCGGCAGCCGGGATCGACCTTCAAGCCCATCGTCTACGCGACCGCTATCCACCAGGGCTTGTCACCGTCGACGATCATCGATGATGCGCCAATCAGCCTGCCCCAGGACGATGGCACCGACTGGACTCCCGAGAACTACGATCTGAAGTTCCTCGGGCCCATGACGATGCGGCAGGGGCTCTACGAATCGCGCAACCTCATCGCTATCCGGCTTGGTATGCAAGTCGGCGAGCAGAACGTGGTGGACATGGCACGACGGTTCGGTATCACGACCCCGATTCCTCCTTACCCCTCGATCCACATCGGATCGGCCGAGGTCTATCCGCTCGAACTCATCGCCGGGTACACCACCTTCGCCAACCTGGGGACGCGCACGCTGCCTAACGCAATCCTCCGCGTGGAAGACCAGGAAGGCAACATCCTGTGGAGCACGAAGGCGGATTCGGTGCCGGTGCTGACGGCGGCCGAGGCATGGGTCATGGTGGACATGCTGAAGGACGTGGTCCTGCGCGGCACGGCCGTGGGACGCGTCTGGAATGCGGGCTTCCGGGTGCCTTCGGCGGGCAAGACCGGAACGACCAACGACGGGGCGGACGTCTGGTTCGTCGGCTTCACTGCCAACCTCGTGGCGGGCGTCTGGGTCGGCTTCGACAAGCCGAAGAAGATCATGTCAGACGCGCAGGGCGGTCGACTGGCCGCACCCGTGTACACGAGCTTCATGATCGAGGTGTACCGTCGAAAGCCGGAACCACCCGATTGGCCTCGTCCGGCTCAGGTCATGCCGTTCGACTTGGACACGGCCGCCGCCGCGAAATTCGGAAACGCCGCTGCCTGGATGCGTCGGACGAAGTCAGAGACCCCGCCCTGGACTCGTTAGTCCCGCGCCCAGGCGCCGGGCGAGCATGATCGTTTACACGGCGCGATGGGTTCTGCCCATTGCACGGCCCTCGTTCGAACACGGCGCGGTTGGTGTGGAGCGCGGCCGGATTGCCTTCGTGGGTCCTGTGAGTGATGCACCGCAAGGCGAGCGCGTAGACCTGGGCGATTGCGCGCTCATGCCAGGACTCGTGAACGCGCATTCGCACCTCGAGCTCACGGCGATGCGCGGGTGGTTGGAAGACCTTCCGTTCCGGAAATGGATCATCCGGCTCACCAAGGCGAGGCAGGAAGTTCTGACACCGGAGCGCCTGTTGGTATCGGCGCGGTTGGGGATTGCCGAAGGTCTCCTGGCCGGCATAACGACGTACGCTGATACCTGCGAGTCGGGCGTCGTCCACGAAGCCTTGCGCGAGATGCGCGTGCGGGGCGTGATGTACCTCGAAGTGTTCGGACCGCAGCCGGCTCAATCACGGCCGGCGCTGGAAGCGCTGGGCCAGCGGATCAAGCCGCTGCGTTCCGCAGACACGGCGCTCGTTAGGACAGGCATCTCGCCCCACGCACCGTATTCGGTGAGCGATGAACTGTTCACCGGCACCGCGGAGATGGCGATCAGCGAGCAGCTGCCCATCGCCGTGCACGTCGCCGAGAGCATGGCGGAACAGCGGCTGGTGACCGACGCCAGTGGCGACTTTGCCAACGCGCTCCGCGCGCGCGGAATCGACGTCGCTCCACGCGCGTATTCCCCGATAGCGCTGCTGGAGCGAACCGGCGTATTGCGCGCCCGGCCGTTGCTCATTCACTGCGTGCACGCCGATGACAAGGACATTGCCCAGATTGCAGACAACGGTTGCAGTGTTGCGCACTGTCCGGCGTCGAACGCCAAGCTTGGCCACGGCATCGCGAGGCTGCGAGAGTTTCTGGATGCCGGCGTGACAGTCGGCCTGGGCTCCGACTCGGTGGCGAGCAACAATCGAATGGACCTGCTCGACGAGGCCCGGCTGGCCGTCCTTTTCGGCCGTGCGACGCGCGGCTGGGACTCCATTCCAGCAAGCATGGGACTGGCCCTGGCGACCATCGGAGGGGCGAAGGCTCTGGGTCTGGAGACCGAAATCGGCACGTTGGATGTCGGCAAGTCTGCCGACCTGGCCGCGTTCCCGCTCGACGGCCTGCATACGCAACCGGTGCAGGATCCTGAGTCGGCGTTGCTCTTTGCCACATCGGGTCGCGGCGCACGTCTGGTGATGGTCGCAGGCGAGGTGTTGGTGCGAAACGGAACGCTTGTGCGTGGAAGTGAGGACGACCTGGCCATTGTGCGTCAGGCGGCCGCTGACCTGCGACGCGTTGCCACCGAAGCGCCGTAGTTGCTGGCTGGCCCCCGGTCGGCCAGAGTAGGTTTCTGGAGCATCAGGCAGCTACCGCTAACGGGAGAACCAGCGATGCAGGATCGCGGCTCGGGAATTCAGGATCGCGCTTCGGGAAAGACCGCAAAGATCTGGCGCGACGGCGCGCTGGTGAACTGGGAAGACGCCAACATCCACGTGATCTCCCACGTGGCGCACTATGGCTCCAGCGTGTTCGAAGGCATCCGGTCCTACGAGACGCCGAATGGCGGCGCGGTCTTCCGGTTACGCGATCACATGCGCCGGCTGCATGACTCGTGTCGCATCTATCGCATGCCGATGGCGTATTCGGTCGATGAACTCGTCCAGGCCACGGTCGAGACGATTGCCGCCAATGACCTGACGGCGTGTTACATCCGGCCGATCGCGGTGCGCACTGGTGAGCAGATGGGTTTCTATCCGATCGGCGTGCCGGTCGAGACGTTCATCATCTGCTGGAAATGGGACACGTACCTTGGACATCAGGCGTACGAAGAAGGCGCCGACGCGTGCGTGTCGAGCTGGCGGCGCGCGGCGCCCGATACGTATCCGACGATGGCCAAGGCGGGAGGGAACTACCTGAATTCGCAGCTCTCGAAAATCGAAGCGCGACAAAACGGGTATCACGAGGCCATCACACTCGACGTCTTCGGGCACGTGTCGGAGGGAAGTGGCGAAAACCTCTTCCTCGTCCGCGACAACATCCTGTATACCTCGCCCTTCGCCGCCGGCATCCTGCACGGCATAACGAGAGACACGGTCGTGCGACTGGCGCGGGACATGGGACACGAGGTGCGGGAGATCACCATCCCTCGTGAGATGCTGCACCTGGCGGATGAGGTGTTCTTCTGCGGCACCGCGGTGGAGATCACGCCGGTGCGCACGGTGGACCGGGTGCCGGTAGGGTCCGGAAAGCCCGGTCCGATTACCCGGGCGTTGCAATCCGAGTTCATGGCGATCGCCAAGGGCCGAGTCGCGGACCGGCATTCGTGGCTGACGCCAGTCCCGGTGGCTGCGGCGGTGCGTTAGGGCGGCTGAGCCCTTTGCCGCGTTTTGTCGCGCCATTTAGCTTGAGGTTGGTGTATCCAGAAGCAGTTGAGAGTTGAGAGTTGAGAGGAGTGCGGCCTCGATGCCTCATTCTGCTCGCGTCTCTCAACTCTCAACTCGCAACTGTCGGGAGGACTGCGTGGTCGTTGGGTGTCTGGCCCTGAATTCGTCGTTCGAGCCTCTGACGATGGTGCCGCTCAAGCGGGCCCTTCGCCTGGTCATCGACGGCAAGGCTGAAATCGTCGAAGCCGACTCGGCTCGCCCCGTGCGCTCCGAGCGACTGGCGCTGCCGCGTCCCGCCGTCATCCGCCTGACGAAATTCATCCATGTGCCGCGGCGCTTCCGCCGCCAGGTCACGAACACCTTCCTGTTCGCCCGCGACGGTTATCGATGCCAGTTCTGCGGGCGTTCCATCGCCGAACTACGACCGCGGGAATCGCTCACGCGCGATCACCTGGTGCCGCTCTCGCGCGGCGGCACGAACATCTGGACCAACGTCGTCACGGCCTGCAGTCCCTGCAACACGCGCAAGGGGAACCGGCTTCCGTCGGAGATCGGGATGCATCCGCTCTCGAACCCGATCGAGCCGCACTTCGTGCACCTCAGCTGGGCGGTCCGCCGCCTGACGCCAGTCCAAGCGCGGTATATTCGCCTGTTCTATGGCGCCGGTGTGCTTCACCAGCTCGAAGGGCTGGAGCACAGACGGCCGCGGGCGAGGAATTGAGAATGCAAAATGCAAAATGCAAAATGCAGAATTTAGAATGCAAAACGTAGAACCCGCCTCCTCTCCTCATTTTGCATTTTGCATTTTGCATTTTGCATTCTCACGGACTCACAACAAACGTCCGGGATCTCGCCTGTAGGTTTCGGCGCTCGGCACCAAGGAGTCGCACAAACACCCGCCTGATCCCGCGCCCGAGCGCGGTTCCCGGATTACCGTCGCCGCGAACCGCCGGTTGAAGTTCACCACGCAACCAGCGCTCCACTTCGTCCAGGTCGGTGAGCGACAGGCTCTCCACATCGAGCACGCCGATGTAGTACTGGCGGCTTCGCTGCGCCGCTGCCCGGAGCGCCACGCGCATGGGTCGCTCGACCTCCTGCACCATTTCCGCAAAGCTTCCAAACTGGCCCGCGGACGTGATCGCTTCGCCATCGCGCTCGACCCGCACAACGCGATACTTCTTCCCGAGCGCGTCGTAATAGACGAACACATCCCATTCCACGCGATCACGCAGCGCGTCGAAGACGCGGCCGGCCGACCACAACTCGACGCGGAAATGCAGTCGGGCCGGGAATCCGCTCTCGAGCAGGCTCTGGGTCTCCGCGTCAGAAATGACGTCGAGCGCGCGAAGGGAGGGACCTTCCTTCGTCAGCGCCGCGGGAGCCGGCAGCGTGAACTCCAGGCGCGGCTGTCGGACAAGTCCGGGACGGCCAAGGCCGGGACGCTGGGCGGGCAATGAACCCGCCGCCAGCAACGCCGCGAAGACCAGCGCGCGTCGCACCTAGAACCGGGGCTGAAGGCGCGCGAAGAAGTTGAGCGGCGTTCGTGGGTCGGTCACCGACTTGGCGATGTAGAGCCCCAGGTCGTCGAGTCGGATACCAACACCGATGTCCGCGCGAAACGTCGCCGGCGCCGGGAATGATCCGGCCCCGTATTGCAGGTCACCCACGCGAGGTCCGACCAGCCAGCCGCGGCCAACGTCCCCGAACACCACCCACTCGGCGCTGCGACCCCAGCCGAACCTTCGTCGGCGCCGCTCCTGGTCGAGGAGGCCGAACAGGTCAGCCCCGATCTCGCCACGATATTCCACCTGCGCGAGCGCGAATCGCTCGCACTGGGCCGGCGTGCCGTCGGGGGTTCGCGATCCACCTGGGGTTCCTTCCAGGCGCGCTCCGGCGCACGTCAGGAAGTCGGTTCCTGGAAGCACCTGCCGGAAATCGTAGCCGGGGAGGGACCCGACGCTGCCCAGCGCGAAGCGTCGTTGCAACGGAAGGTCATCGCCGCTCAGCCATCCACCGGCGATGAGTCTCAGGTTGAGCTGTCCTTCGGCAGAAACACGGTTGTAACGCCGCACGTCGATGAGGATCCGGTCGAATGCATTGCGACCGGTCGGATTGATGTCGCGAATCGCACGCGATGTGGGGCCGTATTCCGTGATCTTGCCTACGCCGTATTCGTACTCGCCGCTGATGTGCCAGCCCGACCACGGGTCGGTCGCGTCGTTGCGGGTGTCATAGCGCGCGCCTAACCGAATGAGATGAAAGCGTCCGGCGTCGAGAACGGGATTAGGTCGCCAAGACTGATTGTCGCGCAGGAGCGACCAGGGATCCCGGGCATCGGGTGTCGTCCACTGTTCATCCGTCCACGAGATCGTCGCGTCGATGTGCTGACCGACGTATGCGCTCGCACTGATCGAGCCGCCGTGCCGGTTGTAGTAGTCGCGGTAATCACGATGAAGCAGGAACGACGCCAGCCCCACTTCCGAATCGGAGAGATGCCAATCCTCGACCGGCGCAACAACATCCTCGAGTCGACCGGCGAGCCGGATGCCGCGCGACCCGCCGAGCTGCAGTTCGACGCGCATCAGATGACCGAGATTCTCGCTCTTGAGCTCGAATCGGTCCGCGCTCCGCAGCACGCCCATCGCATCCGCGGTCACTCGGCCCCACGAGAAGTTCATGTAGGCGCGGGGCCCGAGCAGAAGTGGCAGCCCTTCGACGCGGTTATACGTGCGCGCGGTTACCAGTCGCAGGTCACCCCGTGAGCCCTGGCGCGGAGTCATGCGACGCCGATACCATCGCTCGTCGTCGCTTTCGTCGCGTACTACCAGCCGATCCGTTTCGGATTCAACGAGGACGTGCTCCGGATACGAACGCACCGAACCTTCGACGCGGCCGCCACCAATCGACGTCAGCGTGCCACCGATCACGGTGACAGCTCCACCAATCCGCCCGGCCCCACGCACGAGCACACTTCCGTCGATGACCACGACGCGACCCGTGATCTGACCACTCACGACCAGCTGACCCGAGATCACCGCCACATCGCCGCTGACAACTTCTGACGCCGCAATCGCCAGGTCGCCTGACGCACGGCGAGTGGAAGCGGCATTGAAAACCTGCTGCACCTCATCGGCGATGTCTCGAGGCACGGCACGCAGGTCCCTTATTTCGACGGAAGCCGGCGCCTGCTGTGCCTGAGTTGGAGCGGCCCAGGTGAGCAGCAGCAAGAAGGTCAGGTGCGTGCGCATGGATGGCGGAAAAAGATGTGAGATGTGAGAAGTGAGACATGAGATAAACTGCCACGTCCGATCAATTCCGATCTGATCGGAAAGCAGTTTTATCTCACGTCTCACATCTCACATCCAGCTTTGTGACTTCGTGACAAATGAGAATCCGCCTACACCACGCTCAGGGTAGGGTCGCCCGCCACGCCCAGGCGTTTCATCCGCCGGTAGAGATTCGGTCGGTCCGTCTTCAGGCGGCGCGCGGCTTCCGCAATGTTGCCGTTCGCCATGGCCAGTGCTCGCGTGATCAGCAGCCGCTCGTATTCATCGAGCAAGTCGCTCAGAGGAGCGTCGAGCTGCTCCGGGTCCGGCAAGTCGACCCGTCGAACAGATGACTCTCCGTCGAGCGGCAATACCTGCGACACCTCGCGGGGTGTGATGCGGAGTCCGGGGTGCAGAATGACGAGCCGTTCGACGATGTTCGCCAGTTCGCGAACGTTGCCCGGCCACGCATACCGTTGCAGTTGCTGGATCGCCTCGGTGGACCAGTCCGGAATGGCGCGACCGGTCCGCACGCGGAACAACGACGCGAAGTGCGCCACCAGCGCGAGAATGTCGCCGGGCCGGTCTCTCAGGGGTGGAACTTCAATCGGGATGACGTTGAGCCGAAACAGGAGATCTTCGCGAAAGCTTCCGTCGCGCGCCGCCTTTTGAAGCGCCTTGTTGGTGGCCGCGATGATACGCACGTCGACCGGTATGGGCTTGGCTCCGCCGAGTCTCTCGATTTCGCGCGCTTCGATGGCGCGGAGCAGCTTGGCCTGGGCTTCCGGTCCCAGGTCTCCAACCTCGTCGAGGAGCAGTGTCCCGTGATGGGCCAGCTCGAACCGCCCGATGCGGCGGTCTGCCGCGCCAGTGAAGGCGCCGCGTTCATGGCCGAACATCTCGCTCTCCACCAGGTCGCGCGGCAGCGCGGCGCAGTTGACCCTGACGAATGCCCGGTCCCGCCGCGGACTCCCGGCATGGATTGCGGCAGCAACCAGTTCCTTGCCCGTGCCTGACTCGCCGCTGATGAGCACGCGCGAATCCGTCGGCGCCACGCGCGCGATCATGTCGCGCAGTCGTTGCATTGCCGGACTCGTTCCGACCATCTCGCCCGACAACCCCAGTTCCGCGCGCAACGCTTCGGCGTCGCGCCGGGCGCGTCGCAACTCGAGCGCCGAGCTGACGGAGAGGAGGACACCTTCGGGCGTCAGCGGCTTCTCGAGGAAATTGTGAGCGCCCAGCTGCGTAGCGCGCACGGCATCGGCCAGTCCGGCGCGGCCACTCATCATGATGACGGGCAGATCCGGTAGCTTCGCGCGCAATGCCTGCAGCGTGGCCATGCCGTCCATGCTTCCCGGCATCATCAGGTCCAGCAGCACGACGTCGGGATCGGCTTCCACGGCCGCGGCAACGCCCGTCGCTCCATCGGCGGCATCGCGAACCTCGAATCCTTCAGAGGCGAGAAGTGCCCCCACCATCCGCCGGATGTTCGGCTCGTCGTCGATGATGAGGGCGTACGGCATCCAGCCGGCAACTCAGGGCCGGCGCTCGGATGCTGGCACGCGTTCAGGCTCGCGCGCGCCCGCTGGCCAACCGCCAACCGGATTCGCCGACGGCAGACCGCGGAGATCCGAAATTGCCTTGGTGGTATAGCGCTGCCCTTCGGCAACGCGCTCGACTTCGATCGCGATGGCCTCCACGGCCTGCTCGATCCGGTCCAGGCGCGGTGCGATGTCCGACGCCGATGCCGTCTCGCCGCGCCGATCCATGCGGCGCGCGAACGCGCGTGCCAGCGGGAGACCGACGATGATGAATGCTACCATGACGAAGAACGCGACCGAGATGACTACCGCCTGCGGCGGGATCACGTTGTCGCCGAACTGGGGCCGAATCGTTATGGACTCCACTCCCTGCGCGCGAGCCGCCGCGATCTCGTCCTGCACCTGCTGGACCGCCTGGCGGATTCTCTCGCCCGTGTTCTCCTGCTGGCCGACGCCGGCCTGGCTCAGCGCGCGATTCACCGCTTCCTCGATGCGCGCATTGATCTCGTTAGGGTTGACGGCGCGCGGCGGCGCCGGTGCCGCCGGTACCTGCACCCGAACCTCCTGCAGTACATGCGTCATGTCCTACCTCGCTCGGCGCCCGGCAGGGCCTCCGGTGTGGGCAATCGTTCGGTGAGCAGTCGCGCCGTGAAGCGCTGCGACTCTGCCATCCTTTCGACTTCGAGGGCGATCGCGTCCACCGCCTGCTCGATGCGATACAAGCGCTCCTCGACACCCGGGTCGGCTACTCGGCCGTGCTGTTCGCGGCTGCGCATTTTCATCCGGGCCAGCGACAGTATCGTCACGCTCGATGTGCCAAAGATGATGGCGGCAACGGCGACGTCTCCAGGCGAAACGAGCATCGCGTCAGCTCTCGCGCCGTGACTCGGACGCTGGAATCGCGGCGCGTTCCTGGCCGCGATCGGCCAGCAGCTTTGTCACAAAGCGCTGCCCTTCAGCAATGCGCTCGACTTCGACGGCCATGGCATCAATCGCCTGTTCGATGCGCTCCAGCCGGTGGTCGGTCTCGTAGGAAGGCTGGGCGATGGATGTCGAATCCCGCTTCCAGAGCTTCCGAGCCTGAACCAGGACAAGCGGGATGCCCAGGACCATGACGACCCCGGTGATCATGCCAGCAATGGGGATGATGATGTCTTCGTTCACTGGGGCTTGCTGAAGGTTCAGACCGCTGAGGGACGCTGGGTCGGAAGGACAAAGGTCACCACCGTCCCACCCCCCGGCGGACACCGGATGTCGATGCTTCCATCATGCGCCAGGATCGCCTGGCGCGCGATAGCCAGGCCCAATCCCGTGCCTCCGGGCTTGCTTGTGATATACGGCTCCCAGATCGTTTGGATTCGCTCTGGCGGGATTCCCGGACCACTGTCTCGCACATGGATTTCCACGGCGTCGGCCCCCGCCATCGTGGTTCGCCCGACACCAACCTCGATTTTCCCCCCGGGTCCGCTGGCATCAGCCGCGTTCAGCAGCACGTTCGAGACTGCCCGTTGGAGGGCGTCGTGATGCCCCCGGATCATGACCTCGTCGGGTTGGACCGAGACCTCCACCGCAATGTCGGGTGGCACGGTCGCCCGTGATGCATAACGAACCATTTCGCCGACATCCACGTCGGACAGCGGACCCTCCGGCAGGCGCCCGAACTGGGCAAACGCCCGCGACATCTGGTCCAGCCGGCTCGTTTCGGTGCGCAGCACTTCGACCGCGTCGCCTAGCGAGGCGGGCGCGTCGCGCTCCAGCCGCGCGAGTGCGAACTGGATCGGCGTGAGCGGATTCTTGAGCTCATGCGCGAACCGTCGCGCGCTTTCCCGAAAGGCGCGCAAGCGTTCTGCTTCGAGTGCGCGCGAGCGTCCCTCAGCCAGCTCCTCGGACATGGCGCGCATCCGGTTTCGCAGCGTCTCGAATTCCGGCGCGCCGCGAACCTCGCTCGCGGGTGGCAGTGTATCGCCGTGCGAAATGCGCTCGGTCCATCCGACCAGTTCGTTGAGTGGCCGACTGAGTTGCCGGCTCAGGTGACCTGCAATGCGCGAAACGATGAGCGCCAGCAACAACAACCCGATCACCGCGCCGGTGGCTATCAATGGCACAAATCGGTCGACGAGAAACTCGAGCCTGCGCGCCTGAGTCAGCGACTGGCTGAGTTCCCGCTCGTGATTCTGAATGGCCGCGCGCTGCCCCGGACTCAACTCGGCGCCACGAAGGCTTTCTATCGCGCGTGACCCGCTACCTGCCACGCGCTCCCAGGCTGCCGCTTCGCCGATGAGAGGCAGCGCCCGACCCACACCCACCGACCACGCGATCGTCACCCCGATGGCCGGTACAAGCGCCAGCGCGGCGAGGACGATCAGAAGACGGGTTCTGAAGGCGAGGGAGGTAAGCATGGACTTCACACGATTGCAGATTCTTCTTGGTGTTGGAAGCCCTCAAGCCTCGAGCCTCGAGCCTCAGTTTATGCGATCGCACACTGACTACCTCACATTCAACACGACGAAGCGGCAGGAAATCATCGACATCACCGACGAGGTCGAGAAATGCCGCGCGGCAGCGAATATCACCGAAGGATTCGTGCTGGTTTCGGCGATGCACATTTCAGCCAGCGTCTTCGTCAACGACCACGAGTCCGGTCTCTGGAAGGACATCCTCGACTGGCTTGAAGGCCGAATCGCGCCGTGGGATCCCGGCCACTACCGACACAACTCCCGGTCGGGCGAGGACAACGCCGCGGCCCACCTGCGCAGCCTGACCGTCGGACATGAGGTGATCGTGCCGGTGACCGCGGGTCGGCTGGATTTCGGCCCCTGGCAGCGGGTGTTCTACGGTGAGTGGGACGGGCAACGTCCCAAGCGCGTAATCGTCAAGGCAATGGGAGTTTGAGGGCTGAGACCACAAGGCAAAGGGGCGCCGGCGAGAAGCCGAAACCCTTTGCCCACTGCTCTTTGCCCTTTGCCCTGTTAGATTCCCATGTCCGCTCGGGCCGAGGTGGTTGCCCGGGACTCGCCGGAAGCGAGATCCCCAAGGCCATGTCCCGAAGCGCTGGCGCCATCGATGTCTCCGCGTACAGGACCTGTCTTGTCCGAGTCGCGGCGAGTGGGTGAGCGTAAGTGGCGGTTCGCGCGGACACCGTTCATCGGACGCGCGCGGACCCATCCGGGCCGCAACCGGTAAGCGGTCGAGTATTCACGATTCTGAGCGGCACCGGTTCCCACTTTTTTCGGGATGCGGCCGGTGATCGCCTCGATGGCCGAACGCGCCGAGCGCGATCCGGTTACAAACCACATCCCTCACAACAGATGAACCAGCGTCAGACCAGGCATGCGCCAACGCGCGCGCCGGTCGCCCCCCTCTACCGTGGCCCGCAAGCCACAACAGTCAATTCTCCCCTTCTTCCCCAGGCCCCGTACCAGCACGCACCTAACGCGGCCCTCCTGATCGACTTCGACAACGTCACGTTGGGGATCCGCTCGGACCTGGCCGCCGAACTCCGCAGCCTGCTCTCGTCTGAGATCATCAGGGGCAAGGTCGCCGTGCAACGGGCGTACGCCGACTGGCGACGATACCCGCAGTACATCGTTCCCCTCGCCGAGTCGTCAATCGATATGATCATGGCGCCGGCCTACGGGTCGTCGAAGAAGAACGCGACCGACATCCGACTGGCCGTCGATGCCATCGAACTCGTGTTCACCCGCCCGGAGATCGGCACCTACATCCTGCTCTCCGGCGACTCCGACTTCGCGAGCATGGTCACCAAGCTCAAGGAGTATGGGAAATACGTCATCGGCGTCGGCATCCGCGAGTCGTCGAGCGACCTGCTCGTCATGAACTGCGACGAGTACTACAGCTACAACACCCTCGCCGGCCTCGTGAAGGCCAACGAGGAAGAGGTCGTGAAGTGGGACCCCTATGAGCTGGTCGTCGAGGCCATCAACCGGATGGTCAAGAACGGCGATGTCATGCGCTCGGACCGACTCAAGCAAGTCATGCAGGACATTGACCCCCAGTTCGACGAGAAGAACCTGGGCAAGTCGAAGTTCTCGAAGTTCTGCCAGGACGCGGCGGAGCAGGGGCTCATCAAGGTTACGAAGCTGGAGAACGGACAGCTCGAGGTCGCCCCGACGGAACACTCGGCGCGCGCCGGAACGGGCGGAACGCCGTCGCCGCGAGGCCCTGGTAGCCAGGCTGCCGCACCGGCATCAGGCGGCGTTACGGCCGCTGGCAACGGAGAGCGTGAGGAGCGGGGCGGCCGCCGTGGCCGTCGTGGTGGTCGCGGGCGCGGCAGGGACGGACAAGTCCGGGACGGACAAGTCCGGGACGGACAAGTCCGGGACAGCCAGGGCCGCGAGCGCGATGCGCAACCACGCGAGGGACAGCTCGCTCCTGCTCGGGAGGCGCTGCGCGACGCAACGCCGCGGGCGGCGGAGAGTCATTCGTCGGAATCCCGCACAACCCCTGCGGCCGAGCTGGACGGCATTGGACTCGGTGGTGAACGCCTGACGAGAGACGAAGCCTTCGACCTCGTTCGTCGCTCCGCCGCTTCCCTGGTCCAGGGCGACACCGCGGTTCCCGCGTCGGCACTCCGCCGTCGCGCGTTCGAACTGTTGGGCCGCGATAGCGAGAGCCTCAGCGACAGGTTCTTCAACCGCGTCCTGCGCGATGCGCACGACGCGGACATCATCGACCTCCGTCGTCGCGGCCACGACTTTGAAGTCGCCCTTCCGTCGCAAGTGGCGCCGGTGGCCGAGCAGCTCAACCGCGCAGCCGCGGCGCACGCCACATCGACAGCAGCGGCAAATCCCGCGACGCCGGTGATGCGAGGCATGGGCCCGCGCGGTAGTGCGAAGGGCCGCGGACGGGGTGCCGCCCCCCCGGCTGATCTCCTCATGGTCGGCGTAATTGAAACGAAAAGCGCGGCACCGGCCCAGCCGGCGGCCGAAGCTGCGGTGGCTGCGCCTCCCAAGGCGCGGGCTCGCGCGAAAGCCGCACCCAAGGCCAAGAGTGCTGCGGGGAAGGCCGCACCCAGGAAGAAGACGGTGGCCCGGGCTCCTCGCGCCAAGAAGGGCTCGGAGGCGGGCGACAAGTCCGCGTGAGTTCACCGGCGCTCGCAGCCGCTGCGCCGAGGTTGTCGGGCCGGCCTCTGGCCACCGGTTTCTACGACCGCGCGACCGAGCTGGTCGCGCGTGAGCTCCTGGGCGCGGTGCTCGAGCATCGTTCGGAGGAAGGGGCGGTTCGGGGTCGCATCGTGGAAACCGAGGCGTACCTCGGACCGCATGATCCCGCCTGTCATGCCGCGGCTGGGCTCACCGCGCGCACGCGGACACTGCACGGGCCGCCCGGTCGCGCGTACGTGTACTTCATCTACGGCATGCACTGGTGCTTCAACGCGGTGACCAGGGAGGAGGGCCACGGGAGCGCAGTGCTCATTCGCGCCATCGAACCGCTCTCCGGTCAGGATCTCATGCGTCGCCGCCGGCGCGTCGAACGCGACACAGACCTCACCAGCGGTCCGGCGCGGTTGTGTGAAGCCTTCGGGATCGACCGCGCGCAGAACGACGTTCGGCTCGATCGCGGTCCGCTCCGGATCCTTCAAGGCATCGCGGTGCCTGACGAGGACGTCTCCATCACGCCTCGCATCGGGATCAAGAAGGCCGCCGACTGGCCGCTCAGGTTTCTGGTGAAGGGGAACGCTTTCGTTTCGAAAGCCTGAGCCGCGCCAGTCGTCAGGGAAAGGAAAGGGCCCCCGAATCAGGGGCCCTTTGCGCTTTGCGCTCAGCGCTAGAACTTCTCGATCGAGCTCCCGAAGGTGTATCGAATCCCGGCCTCGAACACCGCGGTGTAGGCCGAGCGGTTCAGGAGGAACGCGTTGCGGGTCGGCATGGCGCTCGCCTGCGCGAAGATTGCCGAGCGGCCGAAATTCGCCTGGAACCCGGCCGTCGCGACGAGCGATGCGCGGGAGCTGAATTCATCGACATCCGAGTAGACCTGCTCGAGCGATTCCTGGCTGACGAAGGAACCCACCGGGGTCGCGGTCTGCAGCACGTTCAGCGCGAAGCCACCACCAAGGTAGGGGACGAGAAACCCGTCGCCGGAGGGCATGGCGTAGACCTCGACGGCGTACCGGCGCCAGTCCTTCACATCGACCGGGCGGGCGGCACTGGAAACGGTCGGATCGTACACGGCCGTCTGTTCGTCGAAGAAGGCCTGCTGGACGGAAATGCGAAGCGCGAAACGCTGGCGCATGATGAGCCATTCACCGCCGACCGACGGAGCCAACACGCTCTGCTCCGAATCGTAGCCCGCGTTGAACATCAGCGCTCCACCGTTGATGCCCCAATACCACGCGTCCCGGGCCGGAGCCGCGGACGCATTCGCCTGCGCGAACGCCACTGCTGGAACGAGCATCATGCCGGCGAAAGTCGCGGCGACCGTGCGAACCATGCGCATACGCTGAGCCTCTGAAGCGGAAAGGAGTCGGCGCTGCTCGGCGTTTCCGCGGTCAGCGCGAATGGTGAGTAGCACGCACCCGCGCGTGGCATTCCAGCCCCCGCCCGGGTCCGGCGACTCATGAAAGGGACGAGAGTAGTGCCGCGGGCGTCACCGTAACGTCATAAGGGAGAGTGTGTACTGGATCACATTCCAGACGGGAGACGGCAGACGGATGACGGGTGGCAGGTCGTCCAGGCCCTCTCGCCCGTCGCCCGTCCCCCGTCTCCCGTCCAGTCTCCCCGCGGTCCATCATTCGAGGGCTGCTCCAGACCATAGAGGGAGGACGTTTTGGCCGAGCACGTCTCGCCGTCGGCGAAGGAACGGGTGGTGCAGGACCTGGCTGACCACTTTGCCCAGGATCGCCTGACCCTCCCGGAGTACGAACGTCGCGTAGAGCTGGCATATCGCGCTGCGTCCGCCGACGCCCTGAGCGACCTGACCCGGGATCTCGTGCAGCTGGCGCCAGCCCGTATGGCTCAGCCCTCAGCGATGGCGGCGCCTGACGGATCGCGCGTGGCACCGGCCTGGGGAACGAAGACAAAGCACTTCCTCGCTCTCATGTCAGGCATCGTGCGGCGTGGCACATGGACCGTCCCGACCCGGATCAGAGCGTTTGCGTTTATGGGTGGCATAGGCCTCGACCTCCGGGAAGCCACCCTGTCCGGACCCGTCACTGACATTTGGGTCTTTGCGATGATGGGTGGCGTGGAGATCATCGTCCCGCCCGATGTTCGTTTGGAGTCCGACGGCTTTGCGATCATGGGCGGGTTCGAGGATCAGCTCAAGGAGCCTGCCTCAAAAGACCCTAACGTGCCGCTGATCCGCGTTCACGGCCTGGCGATTATGGGTGGCGTGGAAGCTCGCGTTGCCGCGCCCGGAGACAAGGAAGGCAGCATTTCGGACTAGGGTCCTTTCCGACATCCGACATCCGCCAACTAGATCACCCCCAGTTTCGTCCCCACACGTTTGAAGACCTCGACCGCGAACTCCAGGTCGTCGCGCGTGTGGGCCGCCGATATCTGGCAGCGCACCCGCGCCGTCCCGTGAGGCACCACAGGGAATCCAAACCCGGTCACGAAGATTCCCTCCGCCAGCATGGCGTCACTCATCGCAATCGCCGCCGCGGTTTCGCCGATGATGATCGGGACGATGGGTGTGTCGCCGGGCACCGGCTTGAATCCCGCCTCGGTGATGGCGGCGCGGAACCACGACGTATTGTCACGCAACTGCTGCACACGCTCCGGGTGAGTCTCGAGGAAGCGAACGGCGGCCAGCGCGCTGGTCGATACCGTCGGCGGCAGGGCGTTCGAGAAGAGTTGCGGCCGTGAGCGTTGGATCAGCAGGTCGGTCAGCGCCGCCGGACCGGCGACAAAGCCCCCGGCCGCCCCGCCTAACGCCTTGCCCAGCGTCGAGGTGATGATGTCCACCTCCCCCAGCACCCCGTAGTGTTCCGCGGTACCGCGGCCGGTGCGCCCGAGCACGCCCGTGGCGTGCGAGTCGTCGACGGCGACGATGGCATCGTGATCCTTCGCGATCTGCAGCAGCTGGGGAAGCTTGCAGATACTGCCCTCCATCGAAAACACACCGTCGGTCCAGATGAGCCGCCGCCGCGCGCCCTTGTGCGCCTGGAGCTTGGCCACGAGGTCGTCCAGGTCGGAGTGCTTGTAGACCACCGTCGTGCATTTCGTGATGGCCTTCGCCAGGCGCATCGAATCGATGATCGACGCGTGGTTCAATTCGTCCGAAAAGACGACGTCATCACCTTCGACAACGGTCGCCGTCAGGCCCTCGTTCGCGTTCCAGCACGAGACAAAACTCATCGATGACTCGCAGCCCACGAACCGCGCCAGCGCTTCCTCGAGTTCCCGGTGCACCGTGAACGTGCCACAGATGAAGCGGACGCTGCCCGTTCCGGCTCCGAATTTCCTCAGGCCGTCGTGGCCCGCTTCCACGATGGCGGGTTCGTTGCAGAGGCCGAGGTAGTTGTTCGACGAGAGGATAAGGACATCGCCACGCCCTTCCATCTTCACATGGGCGCCTTGCGGTGAAGAGAGAAAGTTGAGGCGTTTGTAGACCTTCTGTTCCTTGAGATCCGCGATCTGGGAATTGAGCGCTGCGACGAAAGAGCGATTCAGTGGCATACGAATGAGGTCAATGGTCAGACACAGTTACCGCGGAAACGTGATTCCTGCTCTAGCGACCGCGACAGTGCTTCAGTATGCTCCCCCCGCTACCGCCTAGCCTATTTCGGCATCGCCGCTGCTGCGGAGCCGGCTGAAGTCCTCCGGCATGTGTTGCCACCTTCCCGAACCCCTCGAGAGGTGCGCCGGTGTCCCTGCTGGAAGCAGTCTATCGCCGAGCAAGCCATCTCGTCGCGGTATTTGCGACAGCAGCTTGTGCGGGTCCAGGGTCTACCGAACGCGGAGACTCGACGCTTGGTGATGTTCGCTGGATGCTAGGTCACGGCGCCCGACTCAACGCGGTGGCATTTGGCACCGCAGGAACGGGCGTTGCCGTCGGCGACCTCGGAGCTGTCCTGGTATCCCTTGATTCCGGTGGAAGCTGGACGCGCGCGCACAATGAATTCGGTAGAACACTGCGCGGTGTTGCGTTCGCCGACTCCGCGCGGGTCGTTGCGGTTGGCGAGGCCGGTACGATCCTCATCAGCAACGATGCCGGCCGCTCGTGGAAGGCCGTACCGAGCGGCGTCGCGATCGAACTGCGCGGTGTCGCCTTTGCTTCGTCCCTCGGTGGCGTCGCCGTCGGCGATGGCGGAACTGTGTTTCGCACGATCGACGGTGGGCGGAGCTGGAGCAAGATCGCGAGCCCGACAACTGCCTCGTTACTGGCTGTTCGATTCATCGCGACCGACGTGGCACTCGCCGCTGGTGACGCCGGCGCGATGGTGCGGTCAGCGAACGGCGGTCAAAGCTGGACGATGATCGAGAGCGGAACGCGTTCAACGATCCGCGGATTGCACACCATTTCGGCGACGGCGATGGTCGCAGTCGGGGGAGACGATAGACGTTGGCGAAATGAGCGCCTCATCCTGCGAACCGCGGATGCCGGGCTCACATGGACGAGGGTCGAGGCCCCCGATGGCGGCCGACTTTACGCCACAACGGGCATGGGTGATGGCCGCGTGGTTGCGTTAGGTGCCAGAGGGGCCTCGCTTCGCTCCGTGGACTCAGGGCTGACATGGATCGCGTCAGATGCACTGGCTGGACTTGCTCCCCCGACCAGCGTCGCGGCGAGATTCGATGTGACCCACTGGTTCGCGGGGGTTGCTACCGCGGTCGAGAAGCTCGTGGCTGTCACCTACGGAGGTCGCGTGCTTGACAGCGATGATGGCTCGACGTGGAGGCCACGCCAGCACGCGCAAGCCGCTGCAGTCATCGGTGAAGTTGGACGCGCAGGAAACGGCGGTTTGCTCATCGGCGCCGGGAAGGTGGTGTGGTTGTGGCAGGTTGGCTCCCCGCTCGACAGCGTGTCCGGGGGTCACGAGCGAGTGAACGCGATTCACTTTCTCGATAGCGCGGTTGCCGTTTCCGTCGGGTTGGGCGGCCGCATTGAACGCACCGCGGACGGCGGCAGGTCGTGGACTGCCGTCCGAAGCGACACGAAGAGAAACCTGCAACGCGCCGCATTCTCCGATACGATCCACGGTGTCGCAGTCGGCGGCAGCACGGGGACAGGTCACGGCATGGTTCGGACCGAGGACGGAGGCCGCAGCTGGCACGGTCAGTCTTGTGGCCCGGATGCCTCCATTTGCGGCAAAGACAGGCCGATGCTCGCCGTGGCGATGCACGCGACCCAGGTGGGTCTGGCGGTCGGGGTGCAGGGTATTGTGATGCGGACGACGGACGGCGGTCGTTCATGGACGCGGATCAAGCACGGGCTGACCGCTGGCAATCTCCTCGCAGTGTCGATTCTCAACGACAGCGTAGCCGTCACGGTCGGACTTGGCGGGGTGATCCTTCGCTCGTCTGACGCTGGTCTGACCTGGACACGGCGCCAGTCGAGGACGACACGTCAGTTGACGGGTGTTGCTTTCGCCGATTCCTCACGTGGGTTGATTGTCGGCATAGGGGGCACGATTCTGGCCACCGCCGATGAAGGCATGAGCTGGCACCCACGATTCATCGCCAGCACGCAGGACCTGGTTTCCGTCGACTTCGAATCTGCGAATTCCGCGATCATCACGGCCTTTCCGGGAATAGTCCTCCGCTACGAGTTACCGTCAGCGGCTGCACCCGGTCGGATGGGTTCCACGCGTGGGGTGCCGCATGAGTGATCTGTCAGAAACTCCACTCGAACGAGTGTCGGAACCACGATCCACGGACGCTTCACAAGGCGCGTCGTTAGGCGGGCCGTTGGAACCGGCCGAGCGTATCGAATTGCTGGATGTCCTTCGCGGATTCGCCCTGTTCGGCATCATCCAGGTCAATTTCGGGTCCAACTACTACGAGAACTCCGTCGCGAGCGCGCTTGGGGTCTTTCTGTTCGACGGCACGTTCTACCCTCTCTTCTCGTTCCTCTTCGGGCTCGGATTCGCGATCCAGCTCATGCGAGCGGAACAGCGGAAGCAGAGGTTTGTCCCACGATACTTCTGGCGACTCGTACTTCTGCTTGCGATCGGCTCGGCCCACTATGCCTTGATCTGGGCCGGCGATATCCTGCGAGCCTATGCGCTGCTCGGCATCGCCCTCCTTCTGTTTCGGAAATGGAGGCCCGCGCCACTTCTGGCAGCCTCGCTCGCCGCGCTCACCCTCAGCGCCTCACCGTCCAGCAGCGATCCCAATCCCGGGGGGCCGATCTGGAGGCGTATGAATCCGGAACTCGTCGAAGCAGCTCGCCTGGATCGGCAGCGGTATGACTTCGCCCGCATGGCAGGCTGGTACGACGCGAATTTCGACCGACGTCTGGCTCGTGCCGAGGGGGACTACGCCGCCTGGATTTCGAGCGGCGCGGCGGAGGGGGCTCGCATGATAGTGCAGCGCGCCTATCGATACTCGTTTTTCCGGGAGTATGGCGACGTCCTGGCGATGTTCCTGCTGGGACTTTACGTGGCGCGCAAGCGCATTCTGCTCGACCTAACGAGACATCGTCGCTTGCTGCTGGCCGTTCTGTTCACGGGATTCACAGTCGGCGTGGCGGGTAACACGATCGCCGTCTTTGGCGACTGGCTGGCCGGCAAGGGATTGGTGCTCCCCGGAGTGTTTGAGCGCTGGGCGTTCGCGGACAAATTTGGCAACGTCGGGCTCACCCTGGCCTACCTCGCGGCCGTGACGCTCCTGTACACATACCGCGACCGGGCGAGACGCTTCCTGCGAGTCTTCAAGGACGTCGGTCGCATGGCCCTCACGAATTACCTCGCTCAATCCGTGATACTTGCGATGCTCGTCGGCGGTACTTCCTCGATGGTTTTTCGCGAGGGCTTGCTGGATCCGATCGGTGACTGGTGGAGGATGCTGGTGATCCAGGGCGTGTTCGTGCTTCAACTGGGCTACAGCTACGTCTGGTTTCAACGTTTCCGGTTCGGGCCCGTCGAGTGGGTGTGGCGCACGCTCACATGGTGGAAGCTTCAACCGATGCGAGTGAGATAGTAGTAGCTGACCTCCCTGCTACGCTATCTCGAACACGACCTTCCCGGCTTCACCGGACTTGATCACCCTCATCGCATCCTCGAACGCCTCGAGCGGGAACCGGTGCGTGATGACCGGCGTTGGATCGAACTCTCCCGACAGCAGGAAGCGCGTCATCTGGTGCCACGTGTCGTACATGCGCCGGCCAATGACGCCGTAGACCGTGATCCCCTTGAAGATGATCTCGTTGGCGATGTTCACCTCCATCGGCTTCGCCGGGATGCCGAGCATCTGGACTCGGCCGCCCAGGCGCACCATCGCGAAACCCTGGTGAATCGCTGCGGGGATGCCGGACATCTCCAGCACCACGTCGACGCCCATCCCCCCGGTCGCGCGCTTCACGGCGTCTTCGACCTGCTCCGGATGGACCGCTTCGTGCGCCCCCATGGCGCGGGCCAACGCCAGCCGCCGGTCATTTACATCCGAAGCGATGATGCGCGAGGCGCCGGCCGCTTTGCAGATCCCCGCCGCGAAGATCCCGATGGGCCCGCACCCCGTGATGAGAACGACCGCGCCCGGAATGTCTGCAGTAAGCGCCGCATGAAAGGCGTTCCCCATGGGATCGTGAATGCCGCCGATATCGAATGAAATGCTGTCATCCAGGTGCCACACGTTCAGCGATGGCATCGCGATGTATTCGGCGAAGCATCCGTCGCGATCCACACCGATGATCCGCGTGTTGGGACAGACGTGTGAGTTCCCCGTGCGGCAGGGAAGGCATCGGCCGCAGACGATATGCCCCTCCGCGGTGACCCGGTCGCCGGCCTTCACGTCGGTGACGAGCTTTCCGACTTCCACGACGTCGCCCGCGAACTCGTGTCCCACGACGAACGGTGGATGGCATCTCCCGCGCGCCCAGTCGTCCCACTCGTAGATGTGCACGTCAGTGCCGCAAACACCGGCTCGGCGCACCCGGATCAGCACTTCGTTGTCGAGAATCGCGGGAACTGGAACGTCGGTCAGCTGGAATCCCGGACCGGCGTGATGCTTGACAAGAGCCTTCATGAGCGAGGGCAAAGGGCAAGCGCAGAGCGCAGAGCGCAGAGCGCAAAGGGAACCGCTTTCGGGACGAAAATTCGCGCGACGCAGTGATTCAGAGAAGGGGGCGCGCTCCCGATTGTGCAACGCTTTGCGCTTTGCGCTTTGCGCTCAGCGCGCAGCGCTCTGCGCTAAACCAGCGTCGGAATCATTCCCCCATCCACCTGTATCGCCGTCCCCGTCACGAAGCTGGCGCGGCCGCTGGCGAGGAATGTCACCACCGCTGCGAACTCGCGCGGATCGCCGGCGCGACCGGTCGGGATCCCGGACATCCGCGCCTTGAGCACCTCCTCGATCGGGCGCGCCTCACGCTCCGCGCGCATCCGGGCGAGATCGACAGCGCGCGGTGTGTCGAAGTGACCGGGAAGGACGGAGTTCACCGTCACTCCGTCCTTGGCCACTTCGTTCGCCAGCGTCTTGGCGAAGCCGAGCAGCCCGGCACGGGCCGTGTTCGACAGTATCAGGCCCCCGATCGGCATCTTGGCGGCCATGGACGAAAGGAAGATCACGCGTCCCCATTTTCGTTCGCGCATCGCCGGCACGCACGCATGCGCAAGCCGGATCGATGCCAACAGGTTCAGGTTCAGCGCGGCCAGGTACTGCTCATCGGTCGTGGATTCAAACACGGTCGAAGGAGGACCGCCGGCGTTTGCCACGAGAATGTCGATCGGTCCGAGCACTTCGACGGCCGCCGCCACCACGCGCTGCGCTTCTCCCGGCCCGGCGACGTCTCCTGGAACAGGCAACGCTCGACGACTCGTCGCGGCGGAAAGGTCCGCGGCTTCCTTGCGCAGCACGTCCTCTCGCCTGGCCACCATCGCCACGCTGGCGCCTTCGTGACTCAACTCGCGGGCGATCGCAAGTCCCAGCCCCGACGATGCGCCCGTGACGAGCGCGACGCGACCCTGAAGTCCGAGATCCACTGTCGTGAGAGGGAGGGAGAAAGCCGCTGCCGTGAACGAAGACGTTACGCAGCGTTCCACCTCGCCGCAAACGACTAGCGGAAAGTCACCATCACTGGATCAGCGCTGACAACGACCACGTTCTCGTTTCCGGAGTGCACGTAGGCGATCGGCCGTAACCTGTAGGTCCCCTTCGGCAACTGGATGGGTCCGGCCTGCGAGCCCTGGGGCACGACACGTCCCGTCGTGAAGGCTGGAATCTGGTGCGATGCACCGGGTGAAAGGACGATTGGCGCGCGAAGATCCAGCGTGCAATACACGAGCTCCGCAGGCGTGTACGCGTTTCCATCCAGGTCGCTGATCAGAAAGTCCATGTTGCACCCCGCCGTGCTGACGCTCACATCGCGATCGCCGATGTTGCGCACGGTGATCGTGATGCGCACCGTGTCGCCGAGCGCGAGGTCAAGCGGAGCAGTGACGGCGGTGACACTGACCGCGGGGCCGTCGTTGGATTCGAGGATAGAGCAGGCCGTTACGAAGGGAACGACCAGAGCGGCAATCAGCTGATTCAGTCGCATGATTCGGTCAAGAGTCTGGGAGTATCGCGCCTACTCGAGCGCGGTTACCTCCAAGACACGTGGGGAAAGCGCCTCCCTGAGCCCGTGGCTGGATGAAGCGGCCGACTATTCGAGCGAGCTCGCGTATAATGCGGCTCCTCGCTTTGCACCTGCCTTTTGCCCTCTGACATGAAGGAAAGCTCACTTTCCCGGGTCGGTTTCCTTGGTCCCGCTGGCACGTTCACGGAACAGGCGCTCATCACACAAGCGGACCTCGCCGGGGCGGCGCGGGTGCCGTATCGCACGGTGCCTGACGTCCTCGACGCGGTGGAGTCGGGAGAAGTCGACGTTGGCCTGGTGCCAATCGAAAACTCCATAGAAGGACTGGTGACGTTCACCCAGGATGCCCTCGCCTTCGACTATGACCTTTTCATCCAGCGCGAGGTCGTGCTCGACATCCGGCATTGCCTCGTGGCAGCGCCAGGCGCGCGGTTATCCGACATCAGCTCGATCGCGTCCATTCCCGTCGCCACGGCGCAATGTCATGCCTGGCTTCGCAAGACGTTGCCCAAAGCGGAGGTGCTGACCACCACCAGCACCGCCGACGCGGCACGGAACGTCAGCGAGAGGGTGGCGGAGGGTGACTACTCATGGGCGGCGATTGCTCCAGCGAGGACCGCCGAGCTCTATGCGTTGTCCGTGCTCGCCACCGACATCGCCGATCATGAGCCTAACCAGACCCGATTCGTCCTGGTCGGACGCGACACCGTGCCGGCGCCCACTGGTCACGATCGCACCGCGCTCGTGGTCTACCAGTCGGCAGACGAGCCGGGCAGCCTGATCTCGATCCTCCAGGAGTTCGCGGCTCGGCGAATCAATCTCTCCCATGTATCATCGCGACCAACGAAGCGCGGAGGACTCGGCAGCTACTGCTTCGTGATCTATGCCGAGGGCCACCTGGCCGACGCATTGGTCGCCGACGCCATGCGAGACCTGCGGGCCAAGCAGGGGGGCGTGAAGTTCCTCGGATCGTATCCGGCGGCCGGCGAGCAGGCGCATACGGCCCGTCAGAATGCCGACCTTCGGTGGCGTGAGGCCGATGACTGGATAGCAGAACTGTCGGCCCGTGTCGTTCGCCCCGACTGACCCGTAGTGGGGCCGTCAGTCCCCGGCCTGTGTCGCCAGAGTACTTCCTCTGGCCTCTGGCCTCTGGCCTTCAGCCTGGACCTTCGCAACAGACACGGCACAAACCTTGTATTCCGGAATGTGCGCGTAAGGGTCGAGCTCAGGATTGGTGAGCAGGTTCACTGCGGCTTCGCGATAGTGCATCGGGACGAAGACCTGCTTCCGCGCCACGCGCGTCGACAGACGCACCGAAATCCGGATCTCGCCACGGCGCGAGGCGACGATGACCTCGTCGCCTTCTCCGACTCCAAGCTCCGTGGCGTCGGCCGGGTTCAGCTCGACAATGGGCCCCGGCTCACGGGCATCGAGCGCGAACGAACGTCGCGTCATCGTCCCCGTGTGCCAGTGGTACATCTGCCGGCCCGTGTTGAGCATGAACGGGAACTCCTCGTCAGGTAGCTCCGACGGTGGCAGGAACTCCACGCCAACGAACGTCGCCTTCCCGTCAGCCGTCGGGAAACGGTCGTCGAACAGGAAGTCCGTTCCCGGATGCCTGGCGTGCGGGACCGGGTACTGCAGCCCGCCGTTCCCCAGGAGGCGCGCGTGCGACACGCCCCGCCACGACGGAGTCACCTGCGCGATCTCGTCCATCACCTCGGCCGAATTCTGGAATGGCGTTGGCAGCCCGATGCGCCGCGACAGGTCGATGATGATCTCCAGATCACCGCGCGAGTCTCCCGGTGGATCGATGGCCTTGTGCGAGAGCTGGATCCGGCGCTCGGTGTTCACGAATGTCCCGGTCTTTTCGGCGAACGACGCGCCCGGCAGGACCACATCCGCATAGCGAGCCGTTTCAGTCAGGAAGAGATCCTGCACGGCGAGGAACTCCAGCTCGCGGAACCAGTGCTCGGCGTGTGAGACCTCGGGGTCCGACAGGATGGGATTCTCTCCCATGATGAACATGCCCCGGACCGGACTCGTCTCCTGCACGATCTGCGTCACCTTGAGTCCAACCGTCAGCGGAATCCGCTCGTCAGGCACGCCCCACATCGAGGCGAACATGTGACGGATCGCCGGATCGGTCACCGGCTGGTAGTCCGTGTAGACCATCGGGATGGCGCCGACGTCGCTCGCGCCCTGCACGTTGTTCTGGCCGCGAATCGGGATCATCGCCGCGCCCCAACGCCCGATCATCCCTGTGGCGAGAATCAGGTTCAGCAGCGTAGCCACGATGTCGGTCCCTGTGGCATGCTGCGTCAGCCCCATCGCCCATAACGTCGCCGAGCGGGGCCCGCGCGCGTACAACTCTGCGGCCTCTCGAATGAGCCGGGCCGGGACTCCAGTAATTGTCTCGGCGCGCTCCGGAGTATAGGGCTTCACGGCATCCCGTACTTTTTCGAAGTCATGCGTCCGCGCCGCGATGAACTCCTTGTCCTCCAGCCCCTCTGCCAGGACGTGCTGCAGCATCGCGTTCAACAGCGCCACGTCCGTCCCCGGCACCGGCTGCAGGTGAATGTGCGCCCGCGCCGCCAGTTCGATCCGCCGAGGATCGGCAACGATCAGCGTCGCACCCCGCTTGACCGCGCGCTTGATCGCCGCGCCGAACACCGGATGTGACTCGGTAGTGTTGGCGCCCAGGATGAAGATGACGTCAGACTCCGTTTCAACTTCACGCATGGATCCCGACGCCGCGCTCGTGTTCATCGAGCGCTGCATGGCCGCTACCGAGGACGAATGACAGAGACGCGTGCAGTGGTCGACGTTGTTCGTGCCGATGCCGGCCCGGAACATTCGCTGCAGGAGATAGTTCTCCTCGTTGCTGCACTTCGCGGATTGGAAGACGGCGAGTGAATCAGGACCCTTGGTGTCGCGCAGGCGAACCAGTTCCTGCGCCGTCAGCTCCATCGCTTCTTCCCACGTGGCCTCACGGAAAGGTTCGTACCACGACTTGGGCGTCGCGACACGGTCGCGCGGGTCGCCGAGTGAGTCCATGCCCGTCGGCTTCGTGTTGAACGGATTGGTCTTTGGGCGACGCTTCCCTTCCTGGGACTCGTCCTGGACAAGGTCCCACGGACCACCGCGCCGCTCCCAGCCGGCCGTCGCGTGCGCTACAGGGTCAAAGACCCACCGGCCGTCATTCTTTGACCATCCGCGCCGGATCAGCGGCTTCAACAAGCGGTCGCGGTGCTGCACGAAGTCGGTCCCGAACCGCCCCTTCACGCAGGTCGAACCGTTGTTCGGCGTATTCTCTTCGATCCATGGACTGCGAACGTGTACCACGTTCGCACCCTGAACCTCGAGATCGATCTGGCACCCCACGGCACAATAGGGGCAGACGCTGCGGACGGTCCGATCCACGACCGGCATGTCCTTTGAGCGCATGCGCTCCACCATGCCGCCGTTGGCAGCGCGTACCGCCATGGGGATGATGTCGTGAATCGCGCCGGTGGGGCAGACGCGCACGCACTCGCCACACCAGGTGCATCCGGCATGTTCCGGATTGCCGTCCGCGCCAACGATGATCTCCGTATGGTCGCCGCGGTTCGCGACATCGAGAACGCCGACGACCTGGATATCCTCGCACGCGCGCACACAGCGCGTGCACAGGATGCACATGCTCATGTCGTGCTGGATGATCGGGTCGCTCTCACGCTCGTCGCCGGTGCGGAGGGGCATTCCGGAGCGACGGGTGGTGGGCACGTCGTATCGCCTGACGAGTTGCTCGAACTCGTTGCGGTAACCGCCGGCTGGGATTTCCTCTGCTGGATATCGCTCAAGGAGCAATCCCAGGACTCCCTGGCGATTCTTGACGGCCCCGACCGACTCGGTCGTGACGACCATTCCTTCGGCAGCCTGCGTGGCGCAGGCAGCGACGAGCTTGGGGTTCCCCTCGACGCTGACCAGGCAGATCCGGCAGTTCCCGACGTTGGTGAGTTTCGGGTACCAGCACAGCGTCGGGACGTCCACATTCAGTGAACGAGCCGCGTCGAGTATGGTCGCACCGTCGGGCGCGGAGACGGCTACGCCGTCGATGGTCAGCTTCGGCATTCAGCCCCGTGAGATGAGCCGCCGTTGAGTGGGGGCGGCGTCAATCCATAATGTCTGGCGGGGTGCCGAGGCGTCCAGTGACTCGGACGGCTAATCCTCCCGTAACACCGCCGCTGGGGTGAGATGCCAGGTTCCCAACGCCGGAACCAGCGACGCCAGCGCGGTCACGGCAAGCACCCCGCCGGCACACAACAGGTAGACCGACAGTTCCAGCGGCGCGACGCCGTACAGGAATCCGCCAATGAAGCGCGAGAGGGCGGCTGCGCCAGCCATACCGATTGAGACGCCGGCCAGCCCCATGGACAATCCCGACCACGTGATCAGTCGAACGACTTCACCCGGTCTGGCGCCAAGGGCGAGTCGCAACGCCATCTCGCGTCGGCGCTGCACGACGGCGTACGTGACGAGACCGAAGAGACCAACCGCAGTGACCAGCGAAGAGACGACCGCCAACCAGATCGTGATGACGCCGAGCGTGCGTTCCGCCGAGATCGACTGATCCAGGTAGAACGACACTGGATGGATGTCCCACGCCCCACTTCCAGGGTCCAACGACGTCGTTACCCTCCGCAGTGGCGCGACAAGGCTGCCCGGGGGCACCGATGCCTTGAGCACGATGTAGAGGCTCTGGCCATATCGCGCGAGCGTTTGCCGTAGGGGCACGTACACCTGGATGCGTGAGGGCTCTCGCAGCGTGTAGTGTCGCACGTTCTTCGTCACGCCAACCACGGTTCGGTATACGAACGCCGAATCCGCTCCTCGCTCACCGAGTGTCACCCGCTGCCCGATCGGATCCTGACCTGGCCAGAATCGCTCGGCCATCGTTTCGTCGATGATCGCCACGGGGGCTGCATCGTTCCGGTCTGCGTCCGTGAATGCGCGCCCCTTGAGCACCGGCACGCTGAGCGTCGTGAAGAACCCTTCGGAGACCATGTTGAACAACACCGAGGGTCCAACATCGAACGCCTCCGCCGAACCATACGGCTGGATGCCGAGTTCCCAGGACCGATCGGTCAGCGGCAGCAACAAGCTGGCTGACACGTTGGTCACGCCGGGAATCGCCCGTGCGCGATCGAGCAGCGTTGTGAAGTGCGTCAGCCAGGGGTCACGAGACGTCGCGCTGGCCGCTGACGCCTCCACGCGAGCCATCAGCAGACCCTCATCGCTGAATCCCTTGTCGCTCGCTCGCAGTCGCATGAAGCTCGTCAACAGCAGTCCGGCGCCGACGGCGAGAATCACACTGAGCGCGGTTTCCCCAACGAGGAGCACCGATCGAGCGCGCGTACGTGGGGCGACGATGGCGGGCGAACCGCCGCGCAACGATTCGATCAGGTGCGTCGATCCGGCATGGCGCGCTGCGGCTAACCCGAACAACACACCGCCGGCCAGACAAAGCAGCAGAGTCCCGAGCACGGTCTGGAGGTCGATCGCCACCCGATCCAGTAGCGACTGCGGGAGGTCTGTGGGAAGCATCGGCACCAGCGCGCGCACGAGCCCGACCGCGAGCATCAATCCAAGGATCCCGCCAACCAGGGCCAGCACAACGTTCTCGAGCACGAACTGCCGACGCAGGTCCGACCTGTCTCCGCCGAGCGCCAATCGAATGGCCGCATCCCGACGTCGATCCGCGGCGCGCGCCAGGACGAGTCCTCCAGCATTCCCGATGGCGATCAGCATGACGATTCCGACCGCGCCCAGGAGCAACCAGAGTTGTTGATCGCGCTGGCCAAGCAGGTAGTCCGGCAGCGAGCGCACTGACGGCAGGGCGGTGAGCGGCCCGTTTTCCGCCTTGACCATCTGACCCACACGCTCGATGTCGTCCGTGGCTGCGGTGAACGACGTTCCCGGTTTCAGCCGGGCAAAGATCCGTGTGCCGAACGAGGAGTTGCGATCCTCCCACGGGAGGTCCGGAACGGAGCCCATGTTCACGAGTACCGCGGGTTCGGTGCGCGGAAAGGCGAATTCACGTGGCAGAACTCCGGTCACCGAGTGCGGCACGCCGTCGATGTTGATCGACCGGCCGACGATCGATGAATCCGCCGCGAAGTCCGCCATCCAGGTCGAGTGGCTCAACAACGCCAGCGGCGGCGACCCCGGCTCGGTCTCGTTCGGCAGGAACGCGCGGCCGAGTGCCGGCCGCAAGCGAAGGACGCCGAACAAGTCTCCGTAAACCACGCCCCCATCGAGCACCTTCGTTTCCGCGCCCGTCATCAGCCTGAAGCTCCAGCTGGATACTCCCCCGTACGCGGCGATCGTCCGGCTGCGATCGCGCCAGTCACGATAATTCGGAATCGACGTCGAGATGCTGAAGCCGCGAGCAGACGTGACGTCGATGGTGACGAGTTCTTCTGGTTTCTCGAAGGGGAGCGGGCGCAGGACGACCGCGCCGACGACGGCAAAGACCGCGCTCAACCCACCGACGCCGATGGCGATGGTGGCGAGTTGGAGTACCGTGGACCACCGGGCGCGGACGAGGGAACGGACGGCGAGCCGGATCATTGGTCGATGGGGAGAAGGGCGAAGTGCACGGGCAGGGCGGTTTGGCCCCGCGTCTTGTCTTCTTCGACACTCGGGCCGCGGTGTTCGTTTGAACCGGCCGGCGACCGTCATCACGGCCATTTCCCCTATGGGAGAACGGTCCCGGCAGCGCCGATGTACTCGTTAGGCAGGCCGCCGGGCGGCTCCTGGAGTCTGGCCTCCCATTGCGCGACGGCACGCCTCTTTCCTATATTCGTGCATCCGCTTCGCGTTCGCGCGGGGACCTCGTTTGATCGCTCTGCGAAAACAATCTCTGAGGAGTGCTTCACTAGCCGCCGCGCTGACCGTGGCAGGCAGGTTCGAGGCCCGACCCTTGAAAGTTCGCGAGGTCTCTTTTCCCACTTTAGGCGTGCGTTTATGATTGTCCGGTGTCGATACCGGGTTTGTTCGCCGGTTTCGCAATCCAGGTGATGATCGTCCAGCGGAACGTAGCCCCGTCGGACGTGCTGATTGAAAAGGTCAATCTGTCGCAGTATGGCGCCGAAGTTCCGGCGCGCGGAACCAGTCGGGTGTTCGCATCCGGCTGCTGCCGACCAATCCACCGGGGGATTGGACCGGCGTTCAACACCCTCTCCATGGAGAGAACAATGGCTGCGAAAAAGAAGAAGGCTGCGAAGAAGGGCGGCGCCAAGAAAAAGAAGTAGGCACCGTTCGTTAGTTGGAAACAAGAAAGCCGGCGCAACTGCGCCGGCTTTCTTGTTTCAGGGGAGACCTCGCTCGATCAGGCGGCCTTCACGTCGATCGGTTCGCCGCTCGTCTCGTCTTCAATGGAATAGACGTAGGCGCTGAATCTCGGCGTTGGATCCTCGTGCGGCCCGCCGGAAATCACGATTCCAATCGGTTCCTGCGGCTCTTCCAGCTGACGGCGCTTCGGCATCTCGACCACTCACTCCTTGAATGACTGCGAGCCGTGCGCTCGCGGCCCGGCCCATTGCAACGCCAGTGCCGCCGGCCTCCAAACCACAAGGTGTTGGTCGGCCACGCGATGCGCATTCGAGATGCGCGACTCGCGGTCCCCGGTGTCGCAGAAAGACACTCCGAATCCAGGACACCCGTATCAAATCGCGACGGGTGGAGAGGGGGGCCCTTTGCGCCCTGCGCTCAGCGCTCAGCGCTCAGTCAGGCGACGCTCTTCCTCGCCAGGAAGGTCCGATTCTCGCTGCCGTCGTGGACCACCGACACATCCCAGCCGCGGTAGCGCGCCCGCAACTCTTCCATGGTCACGTCCGACTCTCCGGAACCAAGCGTGTCGACCAGGTGCACTCCGCCTTCGAGCGTGGCTCTCTTCAGCAGGTCGATGACGCGGGTCCGCTGTTCCGGGTTGAGGCCATGGAATGCCGCCGGCGTGACCACGACAGCGTTGAGCGGAGCATCGTCGGGCGCCCACGAGTCGAGCCCGATGGGCTGCCCCTTCACCCGCGACATGAGGCCGACCTGGCTGGCGGCGGTGACCACGCGATCGACAGCCTCTTCGTTGTCCTCGAGCGCGGTGACCTGGCAGCCGCGGGCCGCGAGGTACAGGACCGGACCTTCGCGGCGCACCCCCGCCACCAGCACGCGGGAGTCCGTGTCCGGCATGATCTCGCAAACCAGCGGCGCATCGGCGGCCAATCCCCAGTGCTCGGGCTTCCGATACTGGGCCAGCAGTTTGAGCCGGCGCTTACGCCAGGAGGAGTACGTCGGAATGCGAAGGCGCAGGCTGACGATCCGGTCGACTTCGGAGCAGAGCACCAGCTCATCGAACTCCGGCTGCGTGCGATCGCGCAGCGCCGACACGGCTTCATCCCCGATGCGGAGGATCGCCGACCGTGGGAGCGAGAACTTGTAGTTCTCTATCTCCTGCTCCACGTACTGCTCATACGCGTACTTCAGTGAGACGTGCAGGCGCTGTGCCATGTCCTCGGCGGCTGGTCGCGCGACAAGTTAGGCAGACTCGTCAGGCAGTGCAAGGGATGAGTTGGCCTGGTGCCCAATGAGGCTCAGGGCGCTTCGCGATTCCGAACAAGTGAACACAAGCTCTGCCGCTGTATCTTTTCGCCGATGCCCGAGCTACCTGAGGTCGAGCGCGCGGCGGCGCTGGCGCGCGAAGTTTCGGTCGGACGCACCATAACGAGTGTGGTGGTCCGCCATAAGTCCCAGCGCAGGGGTCTGCCCGCGAGCGAAGCTCGCTCGCTGGTGGGCGACCGGGTCGTGGCGGTGGAACGGCGGGGCAAATTGCAGCGTTTCACGCTGGAGAGCGGCCGCGAACTGCAGGTGCACTTCCGCATGACCGGTGACTGGCTCGTGCTGGGGACGCGAGCGCTGCCCCGGACCGTTCGAGCGATCATCACGTTCGACGACGGGGGTCGCCTGGCCCTGGATGATCCCCGGGCGCTCTCGGTCCTCTCGTTATGCGCGCCCGGTCACGGGGACGACGGCATGGGGCCCGACGCCATGGCCCCCGCGCTGACCGGCCAACACCTCGTCGTTGCGCTGGCTTCCCGCCGGATCGGCATCAAGGTCGCCCTGCTCGATCAGGCGATCGTCGCCGGCATCGGCAACATCTATGCGTCCGAGGCGCTGTGGCGGGCACGTATTGATCCGCGCATTCCTGCCAATCGGCTCAACGCCGCCCGGCTTCGCACGCTCGTGAGTGCGATCCGGGCGACCCTGAAGGCCGCCATGCGTCGGCAGGACCGCTACTACGGTCGCGACGGCGGCGAGAGCGAAACCGGTCGCTTCGCGGTCTACGACAGGGAAGGGGAGCCCTGCCGCCGGTGCCGGTCACGGATCAAGCGGATCACGCAAGCTGTTCGATCGACCTACTTCTGCCCTCGATGCCAGACCTGACGCTGGTTGCGCACCAGCACCAGCACCAGCACCAGTACCAGCAAGCAGTACCAGCACTAGTAAGAAGCAATCAGCACGCAGCTGCCTTATTCAGCCTGAACTACCGCCCCCTTGAGGTACCCCGTCTCCGGAATCGTCACCACCTCCGGATGATCAGCCGGCTGCCCCAGCAGATGCCGTAACACCATGCGACGACCGCTGTCCTGCGCGGCGCGCTCGAGCATCTCGAGAAACAGCGGTCGTGTCAGATGGAAGCTGCAGCTCGCCGTGTACAGCAATCCGCCGGGGGACAGGAGGCGCATCGCGCGCAAATTGATCTCGTGATATCCGCGGAGCGCGGCTTCCAGCGAGTCGCGCGTTTTCGCGAACGCCGGCGGGTCCAGGGCAATCGTATCGAACGACTCGCCCGCCCGATCTCGATCGCGAAGGTAGTCGAACGCATTCGCCTCCACGCAATCCACGTTTGACAGACCGTTCAGCGCGATGTTCTCGGTGGCCCGGGCCAACGCGTCCGACGACGAGTCGATCGCGATGACCCGATCGGCGCGACGCGCGAGATGGAGTGCGAATGAGCCGTGGTAGCTGAAGCAATCGAGGGCTACCCCACGCGAGAGGCTACCCATCAACACGCGGTTCTCGCGCTGGTCGAGAAACGCTCCGGTCTTCTGTCCGGTCCAGGGCGCCGCTGCGTACCGGATCCCGTGCTCGTCGACCACGATTTCGCGCGGCACGTCGCCGTGCAGGAGCGTCGTCTCCCGCGCCAGGCCCTCCCGCGAACGGAGCGGCACATCGTGGCGCGCCAGGATGCCTTCGGCCGACGTCAGTCGAACGAGAGCGTCGACGATGGGCTCCCGGAACACTTCGAGCCCCGCGCTCAGTAACTGGACGACCAGCCAGCGGTCGTAACGATCGCAGATCAGTGCTGGCAGCCCGTCTCCTTCAGCATGCACCAGGCGGTATCCAGTGGTCACAGCTCCCAGGTCACTGCGGCGAGCGATCGCAATCGACAGGCGATCGTGCCACCACTCAGCGTCGATCTTCACCTCCGGGTCGGAGTCCAGCAAACGGAGTGATATCTCCGACGCTGGACTCCAGAGCGCTGTTCCCAGCCAGCGTCCGCGATCGTCGCGCACCCGGACGGCGCCGGCCGGAGCCGACGGCCGCGTTCTCACGTCACTCTTGAAGATCCAGGGATGTCCACGCGCCCATCGCTGGGCGCCACGCTGCGAGACCGTGGCTGACTCCGACATTTACGCGGCCAACACGCTGCCACGCAAAGGCTCGCGCACCTCTGGCCTCTGGCCTCTGGCCTCTGGCCTTTTCTTCAAGGGCGCGCTGCCTGACGACGCAGCGCGCGCATCTGTCGCACCGCCTCGTTATGCTCCCGCATCGTGGCCCGGAACTCATGGTGACCATCAGGATGGGCCACGAAATACAGGAAGGGGACGTCGGCGGGGAACAGCGCCGCCTCGATGCTCGCAATGCCAGGCGACGCAATGGGTCCCGGCGGGAGGCCGACGTTCCGGTACGTGTTGTACGGGGACTTCACCTCGAGATCCCGGTAGAGCACGCGAGCGGCGTGTCGCCCCAGCGCGTACAGGACCGTGGGATCGGCCTGGAGCAGCATTCTCCGCTTCAGCCGGTTGTGGTAGACGCCGGAGATGATCGGCCGTTCAGACGCGACGCGCGCCTCCTTTTCGATGATCGACGCCAGCGTGACGACCTGGTGGCGGGTCATTCCGAGTTTTTCCAGCTGGGCGTTCCACTCTGGCTTCCATCGTCGCTCGAATTCGGCGACCAGGCGCCTGACGATGGGCAGGGCTGGAGTGCCTTCCGGCAGAAGGTATGTCTCGGGGAACAGGTAGCCCTCGAGCGTCGGGACCGGGATGCCAAGCCGCCGGATCAGCGCGGTGTCGCGGATCGCCGAATCCAGCATCGGCGCCGGGACCTTCATCACCTCGGCGACCGCGGGCACGATCGCCTTGAGGTCCCATCCTTCGGGAATCGTCACTGTGAACACGATGCCGCGACCGGCGACCAGCGCATCGATCACCTCGTTCCACGACGCACCGCGGTCGAGGAGATACGTGCCCTGCTTGATGCTCCGGTCACGGCCCGTGAGCTTGGCATAGAAGCTGAAGGCCTTGGCGGAGCCGATGACGCCCGCGGCTTCGAGAGAGTCTGCCGCGACCCGCATGCTGGCGCCGGACGGAACGGTGACACGCGCGTTCCCCTCGCCGCCACACGCCGCCGCAACCAGCGCGACGGCGATACTCGCCGCTCGCCTAACGATACGCGGCGCGGCCGTCACAGAGAGAACTCCGGAAGGGTGAGCGCGTGTTGCAACAGGACCGTGGCGGCGAGGGCGTCGACGTCGCCCTTCCTCCCGCGCGTCGATCCGCCCATCTCCCGGATCGCGCGCTGCGCGGCCGCGGTCGTGAAGCGTTCGTCCACCAGGCGCACCGGCAATCCACTCCGTTCGCCGAGGAGCGCCGCCACGCGCCGCGCCTCGCCGCTCCGCTCGGTCTCCTCGCCTTCCTGGTCGAGTGGAAGGCCGACGACAAACCCCTCGGCTTCGAGCTCGCGCGCCCGGTCGAGGATTTCGCGAACCGGCGGGCGTTTCCCCGGTCGCCGCAGGATGTGTCCCACCGGCGACGCGATCGTGCCGGTCGGGTCGCTGACGGCGAGGCCGATTCGTCTGTCTCCAAGATCTACTGAGAGCAACCGCATCTGGACGTCGGATTTCGGATGGCGGATGGCGGAGAGCGGAAAAACTGCGGGGCGATCACACGGAATCGGTCAGGAAGGACTGCGTACAAAGCAGCGAATCTCTTCAGGTGCAGTTTATCCCCCATCTCCCATCCGCCCTTCGCCATCCGGATTCATTGAGTCATCAGTTGGAAGAACTCCTTGTTCGTCTTCGTCTTCTTCATCTGCTTGATCAGGAACGTCAGGGCTTCTTCGGCCGGCATGTCGCCAAGGAACGTGCGCAGCAGGAAGATGCGGTTTCGCTCCTCCTGGTCGAGCAGCAGTTCTTCCTTGCGCGTGCCTGACTTGAAGATGTCAATCGCCGGATAGATGCGCTGGTTCGAGATATCGCGACTGAGGACGAGTTCCATGTTCCCCGTCCCCTTGAACTCTTCGAAAATCACCTCGTCCATGCGCGACCCGGTTTCGATGAGCGCCGTCGCGACGATGGTAAGCGAACCGCCGCCTTCGATCTTGCGCGCGGAGCCGAAGAACTTCTTCGGACGCTGCATGGCGGATGCATCCAGGCCGCCCGAGAGGATCCGCCCCGACTGCGGCAACACGGTGTTGTGCGCGCGCGCCAGGCGCGTGATCGAGTCGAGGAGGATCACGACATCGCGGCCCACCTCAACGAGGCGCTTGGCCTTTTCAATCACCATCTCCGCGACCTGCACGTGGCGTTCCGGCGGCTCGTCGAACGTGGAGCTGATCACCTCGGCCCTCGGGACATTCTCGCGGAAGTCGGTCACTTCCTCCGGCCGCTCGTCGATGAGCAGAACAATCAGTGCGACCTCTTCGTGATTCGCCGAGATGGCGTTCGCCATCTTCTGGAGCAAGATGGTCTTTCCGGCGCGCGGCGGCGCCGTGATGAGGCCACGCTGTCCCTTCCCGATGGGCGCGATCAGGTCGACGATGCGCATCGACAGGTCGCCATCCTCGAGATGCAGTCGCGCGTCCGGATACACCGGACGAAGGGTTTCGAACGTCGGACGCTGCGCATCGGGTTGCGGCTCGTTTCCGTTGATGGTTTCGAGCCGCAGCAGGGCGAGATACCGTTCCCACGGTTTCGGCGGCCGCACCTCGCCGCTGATGGTGTCGCCGGTGCGCAGGCTGAAGCGCTTGATCTGCGACGGCGAGACGTAGATGTCGTCGGGACCGGCCAGGTAGTTCCAGTCCTGCGCCCGCAGGAATCCGTACCCTTCCGGCAGGATCTCGAGGACTCCTTCAGCCTGCAGCGTCGTCGACCCATCGAGCAGGCGTTGCTCGATGCGATAGATGAGGTCCTGCTTCCGAAGGCCCGACGTGTTGGGAACGTCCAGGCTATCGGCGAGGGCCAGCAATTCGGGAATCGACTTGCGTCGGAGTTCGGCGATGTCCATCTGGGATGTCAGATGGCGGATGTCGGATGGCGGAGAACTGACCCGTGTCGTTCGGGTGAAGCGATCGTAAGGATCGGAGGGGATGGGCCGGCCCCCGTGCAGAAACGGCGCTCGGAGGGTTAGGCAGGTGCGCGAGGCGGGATTCGAACCCACGACCTTCGGCTCCGGAGGCCGACGCTCTATCCAGCTGAGCTACTCGCGCGTGGTCGTGCCCTTCTTGAAGTCATGCACGGAGAACCGAGCCACGACTCTCCGCAGTATAGATGATCAGTCGGGGCGACTGGATTCGAACCAGCGACCTCCTGCTCCCGAAGCAGGCGCT
>CAZSNV010000014.1:0-37629 GCA_964608035.1 uncultured Gemmatimonadaceae bacterium
CCCTGGCCGAGGTCTTTGCGCGCCAGGGGTATCGCACCGGCGGATTCGTGGCAAACCTGGTCTACACTTCGCGCGAACACGGCCTCGATCGCGGCTTCCGTGTCTTTCGCGACTATCGACGTTCACCGGGTGCCATCCTTCGTTCTGCTGCGCTTGGCCAGGCGCTGTTAACGACGACAATCGGCAGGCGCGTGTCCCGATTCTACGATGTGCCTGGTCGAAAGACGGGGCGTGACGTGAACGAGGAGTTCCTCGACTGGGAAGACCGGACCGCAGGTCAGCCCTGGTTTGCCTTCCTCAACTACTACGACGCGCACCAACCATTCATTCCCCGGGCGCCGTTCGCCGGGCGGTATTCCACCGGCCTGCCCCCGCGCCGGTTCGACCAACTGCGCTTCTGGAGCGTCGAAGGCGGAATCGGAAACTGGAACGCGCTGCAGCCTGCCGAGGTCGAAGCCGAGCGTGCGGCCTATGAAGAGGCGATTACCGGACTCGATGCGGACATTGGCGCCCTGATCGCTGAACTGCGGCGCCGCGGCGTCCTCGATCGAACGCTTGTCGTAGTCACTTCGGACCATGGGGAGTTGTTCGATGAGCACGACACGCACTCTCATGGGAACAGCATCTTCTGGCGAAGCGTGCACGTGCCGCTGCTCATGTCGTGGCCAGGGCATCTCGCCGGCGGTCAACGCGTGACGACAGCGGTGTCGCTTCGCGATGTTCCGGCCTCCGTCCTCGCGCTCGCGCTCCCAGGTTCCCCGGCGGCGCTGCCGGGCAACTCCCTCCTGACCGGGCGCGCTCCCGAAGGATCGTCCGCGCTCGTCCTCTCCGAGTTGAGCACAGAAGAGTTCTCACGGGACGACGTGGCGATGCGGAACGGGGCACTGCAATCGGTGATCGGAGAGGACTGGCAGTACACGCGCGCCGGCAATGGGCACGAGGAGGTGTATCACATCGAACAAGACTGGTCCGACAACCTGATCACGGATGTCGCAAGGCGCACGGCCTTCATTGCTGCCGCGCGCGCGCAGTTGTCGTCGTCACGAGTTCCGCCACCGCCGCCGCTCCCGCCCCGGCGCTGAGTCAGATCGCGAAGCGCGGTCGGGCCCGATGACTCCCTGCGTCAGTCCGGGCGGCTGACGACGTAGACGATGTGCGGGTACGGAAGCCAGTCGTTGATGGGATAGGCTTCCATCTCGAAGCGCTCGTCGATCGCATTCCGGAACTGCGCCGGACTCCAGTACCACATGTCGAAGCCGCGCGTCATCGCCACGTCCAGGATCCAGGTGAAGGCCATCTTCCACCGCGGGCGACGCGTGACATCCTTGATGATCAGAACGCCCCCCGGCGCCAGGCGCGCCAGCACGGCGTCCAGCAGCTGTCGCTTGCTGTCATCCGGGATGTGGTGCAACAGGTCCATCATGACGACGGCGTCGAACGTTTCCTGGAGTTCCAGCAGTTCGCGCGCGTCGGCCACCGCGAACTTCGTGTTGGCGAGTCCGAGCCGCGCCGCTGCGGAACGGGCCAGGTCGATGCGACCGGCGTTCAGGTCGAGCCCGAGCCAGTGAACCCGTGAATCGCGCGCAGCAAAGTAGCACCCGAATAACCCGAAGCCGCACCCGACCTCCAGCACCCGTGCCTTGCCCCGCAGGCACAGGCTGATGATGTGCAGCATGTTGAGGTTGATGATCTGGAATCGCACGACGCAGTACGCGCGCACCAGCGTCGAGTCATAGGCGCGGATGATGCGTCGCAGAAGCTTCCGATATGCCGGAAGGTCCGGAACCGTTTGATGGTGCTCTGTGATCATCAGGGCTGGGCAAGTCCCGCGCGCTCCGCGGGCTGGATTGGTCCACGAATGATCTCGAAGCCACGACCTGTTTGCGACGGCCCTCGCACCAGCCAGAGGGTGCGCGACGGAAACGCGTCCAGGACAGCCTGACGCGTGGCATCGTCCCGGTCCCACGCGAACACCGGAGAGCCCGAGCGGCCAAGCACGGCCTCATTCGCAATGGCAGCCGCTGCCCAGTCAGGGTGCCGCGCTCCGCTCACCAGGATCAGCCCATCGCGATACGTCGAATCGTTTCTCATCCGCACCAGGTCGGGACGAACACCGCGATAGTTCCGATACTTGTCCGCGGCGCGCCAGGGAACGTAAAGCGCGAGCGCTGAGACGCTGAGCAGAGCTGCGGCGATTGCGGTGCGGGCGCCTGGCCCGCTGGCGCGGTCCTGTTCGAGCGCCATCAGCGCGCGCGCGGTGAGCACGACGCACGGCACGATAATGAGATACCAGTACCTGGCGCCGAAATCGGGGCCGCCGCTGAACCAGAACGCGCCGTGGAGAAGAACGATCGTCACGATGGCGACGGTCATCCGACGCTCCAGCCCTTTCCCCCCGCGCAGAACGCCGAACATAACGATGGCAACCGATCCGGCGGCCCAGCCGAACAGGTCGATGTTCATCATGAATCCGTTCAGGACCGAGTTCACGATCACGTCCACGGGTCCGTGCCCCGGCAACGGATCCAGTCCGGTCCATCCGAGTCCCTTTTCGGGCCCGAATCCGATGCTGTACCGCCCGGGCCCGTACTCGCGATCGAACAGTCGCTCCGCCGGAAAGACCCACGGCGAGCCGGTCAGGAGGTTGTTGTACGCCAGGCCCTGGATGCCAGTGAGAGCCGTGCCAGCGCCCAGGGCAAGGAACGCAATCACGCCGCCGCGCCGTAGCGCGGCCACGAGCAAGGGCACGCCGACCAGCAGGCCCACCGCCACGCCTTCCAGGGGCCGTGACATGCCCAGAATACCTAACGACACTCCCGCCGCAAACGCCGGCGGCCAGGCGCCGGTCCGCCAGGCGCGGGCCGTGCCGAGCGCGGTGATCAGGGCCAGCGTGAGTGACAGCACATGACTCATGAAGTTCATCGACATCAGCAGGTGCCACGGCGACACGGCCAGCAACAGGGCACTCAGTCTCGCCGTCGGTCGGTCGGACAGCTCCTGCACGAGCAGGTAGGTCAGGAGCACGCACACGCCCGCCAGCACCGGGTTCACGAGAAACGGGACGCCGAGCCTGACGCCGATGGCCAGCACAAGCGGCCAGCCCGGCGGGAAGACGCTGTACCAGCGATCGCCGGACACTTCCAGCAGGAAGGTATCGAACGCGGCTGGGACCGGCGGCGGCGACATCCACGGCAATCCCTGCGCGAAGTACTTCGCCTGGATCAGGTACGCGACCTCGTCGGGGATATGCGGAACGGCCTGATAACTCGTCAGGCAGAGGATCGTGCCCGTCATCGTGACGAATCCGGCCAGCAACCAGGCGAAGCGATCGAGTTTCGGCGGCCCTTCGGCAGGGAAGAGCCACCGTCGCAGTGACCGATCGACGCCGGCGACCCGCGCGTCAGGCAGCTCGGCCACCGCGAAGACCACGCACACCAGGATGGCGAACTGCAGGACTGCGGCGACGGCAAGCTCCCCGGCATACGTGCCCGCCGATGCCGACGGCGCCGCCGCGAGCAGTGATCCCACGATGAGCGCGGAGGCGAGGGCCCATGGCCGCGGTACTGATCGCAGCCAGGCGATGATCGCCGTGCGCCGCGTCGCCGTTCCCACCGCCGCAGCCGTCACCACAAGGAGCGACAGCGCCAGCGCGAGCGGTCGCTCCCGGCGAGCCTCATCGAAGCTGGCCAGGTGCTGATAGCCGACAAGGGGTCCGGCTTTCAGCAGCGCCAGCGCTGCCGCCTGCCCGATCACGGCGGCGGCGGCCCATGCGCCGGCGCGCATTACCCTCCACCGCCATCCGGCGGCGAGCAGGCCCGCCACCAGGGCGATGGCCGGACCCCAGAGCCACGACACTGAACTCATATCGCGGTGGCGCGCCGCAGCGCGGGTCGCCAGACCAGGACGAGAACGCCTCCCACGGCGAGAGCGGCGAGCCAGAACGTCCAACCCGAGACCGGCACCGCGTAAGCGCTCCCCATTTTCCGCAGCGCGGTGAGCACGGGAAGTGTCGGTCCGTCAGCAGCAACGAGTCGGAGCGCCGTGGGCACACTCTCGCGCGTCATGGTCACCGCAACGGTAATCACCATCGAAACGCCGACGAGCGACCAGCGCGCGACGCGCGGTAACGCGATCAGCACTGGAACTGCGCACACGAACAACAGCGGTGCGGCCGGCATCATGTAGCGCACGCCGGTGTTCCACTGCAGGATGCTGAACTGGTTGGCGCTCCCGAACAGGAGCAGGGCGAGAAATGCCCCGACGCCCCACCCGAGCTGCGCGCGGGACAGTGACCAGCCGGGCGGAGTTTGAATGAAAGGAGCGGCCAATGCGGCCGTCAGCAATGGGGAAAACGCGAACAGGCCGTAGCGCAGGTCGAAGAGGAGGCGCCAGACCAGCTCCAGCGAGGGGACGGTGAAGCCAAGCCAGCCGCGGGCGCTGAGTTCCGTCGCCGGCATGTATCGCTGCGCCGGCCACAGGGGATGGCCCAACGCCACCCATTGGTATCCGAAGAGGATCAGGAAACAGGACACCGCCCCCGCCGTGTAGAAAGCGCCATTGCGCACGGCAATCGCGATCCCACCGCGGCGCCACCCGTCGACCAGTATCCAGATGCCAAAGACGAGCAGGAAGGGGATCGCGCTGTAGTCGCAGACCAGCCCGTACCCGAGCAACACGCCGATGCCAACCAGCGTGCGCCAATCGGGCGCGGTTTCCGGCGCCCGGGGCGAGAGTCCGACGTTCAGGATCCACGCGCCGAGTATCAGGTACGCCAGCAACAGGTTGTGATTGAGGAATGCCGCCCGGAAGACCGTCGGCGTCGCGAAGGCGAAGACGAGCGCCCAGGCCAGCGCTCGCCGGTCGCTTCCAAGCCGGCCACGGAGAAACATGAACACGAGCACGGTGGCCAGCGCGCCCATCGGCGCCATAAAGGTGACGCCAGTGCCTAACGCTGCCAACCCGAGCACGATATCCAGCCCGCGGGCCCGCGCGGCATTCATGAAGAGTGTGCGATTGGGCCGGGGGTCGTCGTAGGTTGCGGGTGGCTTCGACGCCACGATGTCCGGCCGGATCTTCGTGGCCAGCGCGATCAGCGGTCTCACGAACAATGCGTACGGCACTGCCGCCAGGATCGAGGTGCCGGGGTTGCCGTTGATGTACCATCCGCGGCCAGGCATCTGGAACAGGTCCGGGTGCAGTTCGCGGTACGGATCCACGCGGACGGAACCTCGTTCGGCGAGCGACATGGCCAGGTACGTCTCTCGCACGACGTTCGTCGTCGCGAAGATCGAATAGACGAGCCACACGGTCACGAACAACCGCCATCCGACAGGGCGGGCGAACTCACTCCCTGTCGCGACCATCAGACGGATCCCTCGACGGAATCATGTGTCGCGGCCCTGGGTTTCGGCGCCGCCTCGTTGCGTCGCACGACCAGTGCAATTCCCCCGCTCAACAGGCCGCCGACAATGATCACGGCCTCGAACACCAGGCCCGTAGCAACGGCGGGCACCGCCGTTACACCGAACGGGGCGAAGAGCGCCGCCTGAGCCGCCTCGCGAATGCCGATCCCGCCCTGTGTGATGGGTGTCAGCGCCGCGATTTTTGCCAGGGGCCACACAAAGAGCCACACATAAAGGGGAATCTCGATCCCGATGACTCGACCAAGCTCCCAGTTCAGCAGAATGAGCGACGTCTGAAGCGCGAGACCAAGTAGAAACGCCGCGGCGAGCGCCTGCGGCCGCGTTGCCGTGGCTCGTAGTGCTTCGCGCACGCGAACAAGGAGCCGTCGCACCTTGAACGGCGCGCGCCGGGCGGGGAAGAACCGCAGCGACGCCAGCCCGATGATGAGCGCGGCGAAGAGCAGGGCCACGAACGCCATGAACAACCGTCGGCTCGTTTCGTCCAGCGCCTGCGGCGCCAACAGCGCCCCCACGCCGGCGAGCACACCGAGTCCGATGACGTCCTGCACTCGGTCGGCAACGCTTCCCAGGAGGAGCGCAGTCCTGGAACGCGCCCGCTGCATTGCAACGCCGGCGCGCACGACATCACCACCAACGACCGAAGGCAGGAAGAGGTTGCCGAACAGTCCCCAGTAATAGGCGTGAATCGCGTCGCGACGTCCGAGCCCGGCGCCGGCCGTGTTGATCAGCAGGCGCCATTTCACGACACCCAGCAGATGCGCTGCGAGATACACCATGACCGCGAACGGCCAGGTGGCCGCTGGCACTGAACTGATAGCAGCCAACAACTGGTCGACAGGCAACCACCAGGCGATGAGCGCCAGTGCCGCGATGGTTGCGAGGATTCGAAGGATCCATCGTAGCGGGATGCGAACTACCCACACCTCCTCGTGCTCGAGGTCCGCCACGTCAGTCCTCCACGACATGCTTCGCGAAGACCCGCCGGAATCCGGCCCAGCGCTTCTCATTGAACACGCCATTCGTCAGGCACTCGACAGCGCTGTACGCCATGAACAACGCATGGTGCGTGTTGTCATGCGCAAACAGCCCCTGGCGTCCGAAGGTCAACAGGCGAGGCTGGCGGGACGCCCAGGCGTCCAGCGTGTCGAAGTGGCTTTCGTATCCCGTGAGGTAGACCGGATACGCGTGCCGGAGTCGCTTGACATGGACGGCGACCGGACGCGCCGACGGCAGACCGGCGTTGCGGATGTCCCGCACCACCAGCTCGCCCAGTTCGGCTTCGCTCATCGCCCAGGTGGCGTCGCCGGGCGCGCAGGGGAGTTCGGCGCAGAGGACCGTGCTGCCCGACGGCGTGTTGAGGTCCGAATAGTTCTTCGGCTCCGAAAGGCGCGTGATGGAGATCGAGCTTTCCGGGAAATAGTGTGCGTCCGTGGACGTAAACCGGTCCACGTTCAGCTGCAGATAGATCAACAGCATGGCGCGGTAGTCGATGCCCGGCGTCCCGCTGGTCAGGCTCGCTGGCGCTGGACTCGTCAGGCGCGCAAGCATGGTGATCGGAATCGTGGACCACACATGGTCGGCGTCGATCACCCGCTTCACGCCCTGCTCGGATACATGGACCTCCCACCGGCCGTCCGGCGACGTGGGAGCCACGAGCCGTTCCACGCTGGTGTTCGTCAGGAGGTCCGCGCCGAGCCGGCTGGCGGCGTCGGCGTAGGCGTTGGTGATCTGTCCGTAGCCGCGTCGCGGGTAGTAGAACATTCCGGCGCCGACGGGCTTGAGGACGCGCTTGACGAGTTTCACGAACGAATTCGCCGTGACCCGCCGCTGGGCCTGGACTCCCGACAACGCTTCCGGTTCATGACCCCAGATCTTGCGCGCGTAGGGAAAGTAGAACCCGTTGCAGATCGTGGGGCCGAGATTCCGCAGCATCACATCGGCGAATGTGCCTGACGAGGAGGGTGGCTTCTTCAGCTTCCCGGCGACCATGTCGGTCAGGATGCCCGACGCAAAGCGCTTGTCGAGGCTCGTCAACAGGTCGACCGGCGTGAACGGAAAGCGGACGAATCGTCCGCGCAACCTGATCCGGCCATTCCGTTTCCGCTCGAGCAGGTCACCGTCCAGCAACGAGCGAATGTCCGAGAGGATCCCCGGATCGGTCGTGTAGTGAAGGCGATGACTGCCGAAATCGAGCCACTGGCCGCCCCACTCGAAGCTCCCGGCGTTACCGCCGAAATGTCCCTGGCGCTCCACCAGCGTCACGGTGGCGCGATCGCTCTTGCGGAGCTGGTACGCGGCGCCACAACCCGCCGGACCACCACCCAGCACGACGACGTGGGGCACGCCGCTCATGCGGCTCCCGGCGCGTGCTGGATCGTCATGCCGGCGCGACTATACATTGATCCTCGCCCGCGTCCCGACTTGAGCCAGCGACATAACGAGTAACGCATGGCCGCCTCGCCACCCCCCCAACCCATCCTGGTCACCGGCGCCGCCGGCTTTGTGGGCTTTCACCTGAGTCGGCGCCTGCTCCGCGACGGCCGTGCGGTGGTCGGCGTCGACAGCATGAACGAGTACTACGATCCCCGCCTCAAGGAGGCGCGGCTTCGTGAGCTGCAGTCGGAGGCCGCGTTCCGGTTCGTTCAGCTCGACCTGGCCGATCGTCAGGCAACGGCACGGCTCTTCGATGATGTGCAACCCGGGCTGGTCGCGCATCTCGCCGCGCAAGCCGGAGTGCGCTACTCGCTCGAAGCGCCGCACGCCTACACCGAGAGCAACCTCGTGGCGTTGGGCAATGTTCTCGAATCGTGCCGACAGCATCGCGTCCGTCACCTCACGTTCGCCAGTTCGAGTTCCGTCTACGGCGCCAACCCCGTGCTTCCGTTCTCCGAACACCACGGCGCCGATCACCCGCTCTCCCTGTACGCGGCGACCAAGCGGTCCGGGGAGCTGATGGGATACAGCTACAGTCATCTGTTCGACCTGCCGTTCACCGCGCTGCGTTTCTTCACGGTCTACGGTCCATGGGGCAGGCCGGACATGGCGCTGTTCAAGTTCACGAAGGCGATTCTCGAAGGCAGTCCGATCGAGGTCTACCATCACGGGGAATCGGCGCGCGACTACACCTACGTCGACGATGTCGTCGAGGCGTTCACGCGCGTACTGGACCGTCCCCCCCGCGGCGCGCCCGACGCGGCCGAGCGCCTCACCGATCCCGCCACCGGGACTGCGCCGTTCCGCGTCTACAACATCGGACAGCAGTCGCCGGTCAAGCTGACGCGAATGATCGAAGTGCTCGAAGCGACCCTGGGTCGCACCGCCGAGCGGACGCTGTTGCCGCCGCAGCCTGGCGATGTCGCCATCACGAACGCAGACGGGACGGACCTGGAGCGCGACACGGGATTCCGGCCCCGCGTCGGCGTTGAGGAAGGCATCCCGCGATTTGTGGAATGGTACCGCGCCTTCTACGGCGTGTAGGTCGCGCCGGGCGATCATTTGCGACGGGTCGCGATGCGCGCGTTCTGGTCGGCCAGCAGGCCGACCGCCCAGACAATCAGCGCGCCAAGCGCCCCGAGGACCGCCGTCTCGGAGAGATTGTCCTGCGTGACGTCATAGGCAAACTTGGCGAGCGCGCCGGCCGCCATTACCGCGCCTAACGGCAGGAAGACCTTCAGCGGATTGAAGAAGACCATCGTCCGGATGATGAGCAGCGTGAAGTCGTAGGCATGCCGGGGCCGGATCTTGGACTCGCCGAGTCGCGCGTGATAGTCGATCGGCACGTAGGCCAGCGGATGCGCGTTACACGCCGCGGAGAGCGTAATGGTCGTGGTGAAGGAAAACCCGTCCGGCAGCAGGTGCTCGTAGCGGTTGATCAGGGACTTCCGCATCAGGCGCAGGCCCGAGTTGATGTCGGGCAGGTGACGGCCCGCCAGGTAACTCGCCAGGCGATTGAGGAACCACTTGGCGGGGCGCCGCGCCAGCGGCACCCGGACAGTTTCACCAGTGCGCGATCCCACCACCATGCTGTTGGCCGACGACTCGGCCAGAAGCGCCGGGATCGATTCCACGGGATACGTGCCGTCCGCATCGGTGATCAGGATCCAGTCGTGGCGGGCGAGCCGGACGCCAAGCTTGAGCGCCGCACCGTATCCCCGGTTCTGCGCCCGCCGCACTACGCGGCCGACGCCAGCGGCACTGGCGGCTTCCGCCGTGCCGTCGGTGGAGCCGTCGTCCACGACAATGATCTCGTACTCCCAGCCCGAATCGCGCATCACCCGGTCCACGGCCAGCGCCTGGCCAGCCACGTGCGCGGCTTCGTTGTATGCGGGGATGACGACGGTGACCGCCCGCTCGAGCGCTTGCAGCTCGTCGTCGACCACCTGTTCAATCTCGCGGGCGCGATCAGTCATGTCCGGGATTTGAATCGTGGCGCAGGATGTAGATCTCGCCGCCACCCACCGAGGCGTCGAAAACGCGGGCCGTGCGGTACAGCGGCCCCGTGATATGCAGGAACAGTTCCGGCATCGCAGCGCGAAGGCGAGTGGGCAGCGTGTAGACGACCCAGGTGCGGTTCGCGCTTCGCTCGGCTTCAGCAAGTGTCGCGAGGCCGCCCGTCAGGCGCCACGTCGGCGCCCACCCTCGCAACTGGTAAACCGCCGACGCCACATCCACGGCCACCACTTCATCTCCCGGCCGCCGCTCCTGCTCGACGTATTCGTAGGCGGCCCGGAACTGCTGCTTCGGTTGCCAGGCCCGGGGCACGGTCAACAGGCTGAGGAACGCGATCGCGCAGGCGCCGGCCACGGCGATGCGCTCCGGGAACCAGCGCGAAACCCATCGCACGATGACAAAGCCGCCGCGCAACGCGGCCAGCACCAGGAACCCGCTGGCAAAGAAGAAAAAGCGCGGCCACAGGTTGTGTCTCGTGGTGACGAGCGCGACAAAGGTGATCGCGAGTGGCAGGAACATGAGCAGCGTCGTCCTGCGCGACTGGCGCCAGTAACTCCCCACACCCACGCCTAACACGGCCAGCGCGGCGCCCACCGTGACGATCCCGCCGGGAATGCCCTGCGCCAGCACCCGCACGCTCTCGGCAAGCAACCACCCCATGCCCGTCCACGCCACAGCGACGCCTTCCATGGTCGGCTGCGAAATCACGCGCACCACCTGCGGAAGCATCGGGGCGTAGAACAGGATGGTCAGCAATGCGCTCAGGACGAGCGCGATCACCGGCCAGGCGGCCTGTCGCCTCGCGTCCGGCGACGTCCATCGCGTGGTGAGCGCCAGTGTGAGACCGTGCCCGATCGCGATGAGCGCGGCCGTGAGGTGCGTGTACGTCGCAAGCGACATCGCCAGCGCGTACCCCCACGCCAGCCGCCGGGGGTTCCCGTCACGTTCGAACAGTCGCAGGTAGGCGTGAGTCCCGAGCACCACCAGGAACATCATCGTCGTGTAGCCTCTCGCGTTTTGTGAGAACCACACGTGGTGATACGAGACCGCGAGCACCAGCGCACCGAGCATGGCTTCACTCGGTGACGTCACGCGACGTCCGAAGTTCCACAGCGCGGCCAGGCTGGCCACGCCGAGGACTACCGCCGGGATCCGCAGCGACCAGTCCGTCCCGCCGAACGCCAGAAACGAAAGGCGGGCCAGTATCGAATAGAGTGGCTGATGGTTCTGGCTGTCGTAGCTGCTGACGAGCTGGTTGAACTCGAGCGGGACATAACGAGTGCGCAGGGTGATCTCATCAATCCATAACTCGGTGTCGATACCGTACAGCCGGAGTCCCAGTGCCAGCAGCATGATGCCGCCGAGCATGAAGAGCTGCGGAGCGTCCGGGCGGTGTTTGAGCGCCGGCGTCGCGGTCCCGTCGTCAATGCGGACGCGGCCAAGCAGCAAGGCCATCGCGGCGATCGTGGCCGCGGCCAGCTTGAGAATCCAGACCCCGCTGATGACCTCACCCGGGTTGGCCGCATATGCGGCATTGAGCCAGCGGGCAGTGTCGTTGACGGGAAGCAGGAGCGCGCCGAGGAGCACGGCGCCCCACAGGAGCGCGGCGGTGTCCCAGCGCGTCCGGTTGGCCGGAGCCGGCGCGGCCTGGCCGGCAATCATTGCCTAACGCGCAAGGTAGATGATGGCGCCGCAATAGGCGCCCCAGAGCACGACCGCCGCCATCAGCGGCCGGTCGGTCAGGAGCGTCTCTGTCGGGTTCCCGCCCTCGTTCCGGTGCACCAGGTAGAGGTAGCGAAAGACCCCGTATAGCACGAACGCCGTGCTGTAGGAGAGCGCTTCGCTTCCCACGATTCGCGCGGTGTCGGATTCGAGCGTGTACATGATGTACGACACCACGGTCACCGAGAGCAGCACCACGGACAGCTGGTCCAGAAAGGGCGTGCTGTAACTGGCGAGCACCGCGCGGTGCGCCTGGGATCCGCCACCGAGCAGCACCAGCTCATGCCGGCGTTTCGCAAATCCGAGGTACAACGCCAGCAATCCGCCGCACAGGAGCAGCCATATCGAGGGCGTGACGCCCACCGCCACCGCGCCGGCCACGAGGCGCATGACGAAGAACGCCGCGATGGCAAAAACGTCCACGATGACGACGTGCTTCAGCCACGCTCCGTACAGCGCGTTCAGGGCGATATACGCGAGCAGAACGGCTGCAACTCCGGTTCCCGCGAGGGCCCCGGCCGCGAGCCCTGCGATGCCCAGCAGACTGGCCCCGACCAGTGCACTGCCTGGCGTGATCAGGCCCGAGGCGATCGGACGGGTGGCCTTCCTGGGGTGGCGGCGATCTGCCTCCCGGTCGATCACGTCATTCAGGAGGTAGACAGCGCTGGCAACCGCGCAGAACGACGCAAAGGCGACGAGCGCCCGCCACTGCGCATCCCAGATCAGCGCCATTCCCGAAAAGACCAGCGGCGACAACACGAACCCGTTCTTCAACCACTGCTCGGGACGTATGGCCCTGATCCAGGCGCCCAAGTTTCCCATGCGTCCTATGGATTCAGGATGCACAGAGGGTGAGCCCATGTCGTGTCGCGGTTCGGTCGCCAAGGATTCAAGGATGTCGTTCAACCATAGGGGCTTCGCCTCGGCAAGAAGACGACCAATCCGACACCGTCGCGCAAATCTGTCGCGTTCGCCATCGCGTCGTCTCGGACTTGCGGTCCGGCGCAGCGTCCACAGTCCCGCGTTGATTAGTTGCGCGACTCCAACACGGCAAGGGACAGTGTGGCGGACCAGCGACAGCAGTCAAACGCCGCTTCGAAGTGAGACGGTTACGCCCTGTCCACTCAAGGCTATAGCAGTTAGGATGTTAGAAAGAATTAACAAAAACGGCCTCATGCTTACTGAGCCAACGGCAGCGCATTTGCATAGCAGCGATGTGCCCCGAAGCCGGGGCGTGTCGAGCCTTCACCCAAAGCCGGTCCAATGCGAAGCCCAGCGGTCAGGAAGGAGCGTAGTCCAGCGGCTACGAGAACCGGCATGTGTGCGTCACTCTCTGTAGTCGTTGTCTCCTCAGGCCCGGCGGCTGTGGCTCAGCGCGCTACCCAGGCGCTGAAAGCCGCATCGCGCGACTTTGCGACGCAACTCATCGTGGTCGCGCTGAATGAGGATCCCAGCTTCCCTTCGGCGCTCGAACAGAGCGGCGTGGAGTTCGTCGCGGCCCCGCCGGGAAGCTCGCGAGCCGAGATGTGCGATCTGGGAATGAGCTGCGCCACCGGATCCATCGTGGCGGTGCGCGACGATACCGCGGTCGGTGATGCTCACTGGCTCAACGTTTATCGCGGCGTGCTTCCCATGCGCGCGGTCACGGTTCCGTCAGCACACATCGAGTCGTTGGTAATGGACACGCTTGTGGCGCGGCGAGCTGCGATGAGCGATGCAGCACCATCGTCATCCACGACGGAAACGAAGGAACGCTCCGCTGCCATCGGTATGGCGGCGGCGGTCTAGCCGCCACCGTTCCACACACCGGACGCCGCGACGCGAATCAGGACGTCGCTGCCGTTGGCCGCGCTCTTGCTATTGTTGCTGGCGGGTTGCCGCTTACTGTCAGACTCGTCGTCGGAGTAGCGGCTTCTTGGCGCCCTCCGGAGTGCACACGACGGCGCGCGTAACAGTCCCGACAGGGGTGGCTGAGGAATCGTGAGCTTGCAAAGCAATGGGGCGCCGCGCAGCGTTGATCGGCTCAATAGCGGGGATCATGTCGTCGTCATCGGCGGCGGACCTGCGGGCCTGACGGCGGCCTATCTCCTCGCCAAGGATGGCGTTCGCGTTACCGTCCTCGAGGCCGATGATATCGTTGGCGGCATCTCCCGCACGGCGCAGTATCACGGCTACCGCTTCGACATCGGCGGGCACCGCTTCTTCACGAAGATCGCGCCGGTGGAAGCGCTGTGGCATGAGATTCTGGGGCCGGAGTTCATCTCCGTGCCACGCCTCTCCCGGATTCACTACAGCGGGAAGTACTTCGACTATCCGCTGAAAGCGAAGAACGCGCTGCTCGGCCTCGGCATCTGGAACACGTTCCTCTGCGTCGCCAGCTACATCAAATGGCACTTCAAGCCGTATCCGGTCGAGGAGAACCTCGAGCAATGGGTCACGAACCGGTTCGGCAAGCGCTTGTTCGAGATCTTCTTCAAGACCTACACGGAAAAGGTCTGGGGCATTCCGTGCACGGAGATACGGGCCGAGTGGGCCGCGCAGCGCATTCAGGGCCTCAGTCTCGCCAAGGCGATACTCAACGCGGCGCAGCTGCAGAAACGCTCAGAGACGATCAAGACCCTGATCGACCGGTTCCAGTACCCGCGGCTCGGTCCCGGACAGATGTGGGAGACGGCGGCGGTGAAGATACAGGATCTGGGGGGTGAGGTCCTCATGCGCCATCAGGTCACGGCGCTCGAACATTGCGGGGGAAAGATCGTTGCGGTGCGTGTCAACACGCCCGACGGTCCACGGCGCATCGAAGGCGATCACTTCATCTCCACGATGCCGCTCAGGAACCTGTCCCGGGCGCTCGAACCGGAGCCGCCGACCGATATCCGCGCTGCCGGCGAAGGTCTCAACTACCGCGATTTCCTGACGGTCGCGCTGATGATCGACGCCGACGATGTCTTTCCGGACAACTGGATCTACATCCACACGCCAGGCGTGAAGGTTGGGCGCATCCAGAATTTCAATAATTGGAGCCGCGCCATGGTCCCCGTTGCGGGGACGACGTGCCTTGGGATGGAATACTTCTGCTTCGAGGGTGATGGCCTCTGGTCGAGTTCCGATGCCGACCTGGTGGCGCTCGCCACGAAAGAGCTGGGCGAACTGGGCCTCGTCGATCCCGCGAAAGTGCGGGAGGGCTGCGTCGTTCGAATGCCGAAGGCGTATCCGGTCTACGATTCGACGTACGCCGGACACCTCGCCGTGCTGCGCACCTTCATCGATCGCATCCCGAATCTCCACACGGTCGGTCGCAACGGAATGCACAAGTACAACAACCAGGACCATTCGATGCTGACGGCCATGATGTCAGTGGCCAACATGCGCGGCGCTTCGCATGACGTCTGGTCGGTCAACACCGACTATGAGTACCACGAGGAACAGAAGCTCGAGGACAGGACGCCAACCCCTCGGGTCGTGGCTGAACGCGTCACCGCGGGACCATGACGAACAGGGATGACGGGCGGACGGTGCGGGTTGCTCTGATCGGTTGTGGCGACATCGGGATCCTGCGGGCGAAGGCGCTGGCCCGCACGCCGAACTGTCGGCTTGCCGTCACCGCCGATACGGATGCCCTGAAGGCGCAGGCTGCGGCGGCCGTTGTGCCGGGCGCGGTCGCGGTCACCGACTGGCGCGAGGCGATTCGCCACGATGTGGACGCTGTGATCATCTCGACGCCACCGTCGCTGCATGAGGAGATGTGCATTGCGTCGCTCGAGGCCGGGAAGCATGTGCTCTGCGAGAAGCCACTCGCTCGCACGCCCGCCGAATGCCGGGCGATGGTTGCCGCCGCCGAAAAGTCGGGGAAACGTCTCGCGACCGGATTCAATTACCGGTTCTATCCGTCATTCAAGCGCGCGCGCGAGATCCTGGACAGCGGGAAGATTGGCGAACTCGATCACATCCGGAGCTATGGCGGCTACACGGCCACGTCACACAACCAGCCCTGGGTGCACGACGCCGGTACCGTGGGCGGGGGGGCACTGCGAGACATCGGGATCCACATCATCGACCTGACCCGCGATTTCCTGGGTGACGTCGCGACTGTTCACGGAGTGGCCAGCAATCGTGTCTGGGAGTATCCGGGGTGCGAGGACAACGGGTTCGCGCTGCTCACGAACAGCGCCGGAAACATCGCCGCGGTGCACGCGAGCTGGACCGAGTGGCGGCGCTACCAGTTTCGCATCGAGATCTATGGGTCGCGTGGTTGCATCCGCGCCACCTGCTTCCCGATGATGACCCAGGTGGTCTGGGCCGGTGAAACCGGAGGACGCGCGCAGTCGAAGACGGACTGGTTCCCGCGTTCGGCGATTGGCGAGAAGCTGCGCAGCTATCGATGGGTTGTCGTCGAGAGCTTCGTTGAGGAGCACGCGGCGTTCGTCGCGCACGTTCAGGGCAAACCTTCTCGCATTGCCACCGGCGCGGATGGACTGCGGGCGGTGGAGATCGCCTTCGAGGCGGCGGCTTCAGTTCCGGCGGCGGGACAACACTCGTCAGGCAGGGCATCCGTGCCGGCGCCGGCAACGGTTGGTCCGGTGAGCAGTACCGCCGGCGAGTCGGTCAAGCCGCTTTCGGTCGTTGCCCTGGCGTTCGGCGGCGGTCTCCGCCGTTGCCTGGCCGTGCTGCAACCACAAGTCGAACACATCGGCGCTGAGATTGTCGTCCCCTACGACGACACCCTGGTCGACATCGACGAGCTCCACAGAACATTCGCGGACGTGTCGTTCGTTCGCCTCACCGGCATTCGGACGCCTGCCGAACTTCGGGCCGCGGGTGCCGACCGCAGCCGGGGCGCGGTGGTTGCCTTTCTCGAGGGCCACTGTTTTCCCTCGGCCGACTGGTGCGCGCGGATCCTTGCTGCCCACAACTCATCGCACGCCGCCGTCGGCGGGCCGATCGAGAAGGGGCTTCCCGAAGGTCGTACCGACGACTCGGCGCTCAACTGGTCCGTGTACATGGCTGACTACAGCAGGTACATGATGCCGTTGCCGGAGGGTGCAACGCACGCGCTTTCCGACTGCAACGTTTCCTACAAGCGCGCCGTGCTGGACGAAACGCGAGCGCTGTGGGCCACGGAGTTCCACGAGAACGTCATCAACGGCGCTCTTCAGGAGCGCGGCGCGTCGATGTGGTTTGACCCGGCGCTGGTGGTTTTCGAGCAGCGCCAGCTTGACCTCGGGGACGCCTTGCGGGATCGCTTCAACTTCGGGCGGCTGTTCGGCAGCACGCGCGTTCCCGGCGTGGGCCTTCCAAAGCGCGTCGCGATGGCGGGAGCCGCGCTGCTGATGCCTCCGTTACTGGTTGGACGGGTGATCGGCAACCTGCGCCGCCGTGGAAGGCATCAGGACCAGCTGCTTCGCTGCTTGCCGTCGCTCGCGCTCATCTCGACGGCGTGGATGGCGGGCGAGGCGCTCGGCTATCTCACGGGCACCGCGGGCCGCGCGCTCCGGCCGGCACAGCAGGCCTTCCCCGTCGTCGCCTAGCCGCCCCGGACGCCCTCGGCAGCGCTCACGCTCACTGAGTCATGATCATCGGCGTCGACGCCACCTGCTGGGCAAACGGTCGGGGCTATGGTCGCTTTGCTCGCGAACTGTTGCGCGCCATGACCAGGCAGGCTCCGGGCGACCAGTTCGTCTGCTTCGGCGACCGGCGGGCCTTCGAGGCGTTCCCGGACCCGGCGCCTAACGTCAGGCGGATTGAGGTCGCGCTCAAGGAGTCCCCGACGGTCGCCGCCGCAGCCGACTCGCATCGGGCTCCCCTCGACCTGCTCCGGCTGACGGCGGCCGTCTGGCGAGAAAAGGTGGACGTCTTTTTCTCGCCGTCCGTGTATTCCTATTTTCCACTCCCGCCAGGACTCCCTGCGGTCGTGACGGTGATGGACACCATCGTCGAACGGTTTCCCGACCTTACGCTGCCCTCGAAACGGGGACGTCTCTTCTGGTCCCTCAAGGTGCGGCTCGCGCTGGCCCAGGCGCGCACCGTCCTCACGATCTCGGAATACTCGGCGTCGTCGATCACCAGGCTGTTAGGCGTTTCGAGGGATCGGATACGTGTCTGTATTCCAGCGCCCGCTGACGCGTACCGGCCGTGCACCGCGGACGAGATTACCGCGGCGGCCCGTCGTGTGGGACTACCCGCGGATGCCGATTGGTTTGTGTACGTGGGAGGATTCAATCCGCACAAGCGTGTCGACCTGATCATCCGCGCGCACGCCGCACTCGCCACCGCTCACCGGCCGGCGCCGCACCTGCTCCTCATCGGTTCGCGCAGTGGCGATGTCTTTCACAAGGAAGCGGAGAAGCTCGACGCGATCGTTCGCGCGGCCGACACAGGATCGCTCGTGCACTGGCTCGGGTTCGTTGCCGATGAGGAGATCCGTCCCCTCCTGGCTGGCGCCACCGCCTCGCTCCTTCCGTCCGAGGCGGAGGGATTCGGACTGCCATCGGTCGAGGCGGCGGCTTGCGGCGCCCCCGTCATCGCGACAATTGAGAGTCCGCTTCCTGAGCTTCTGGCCGGCGGCGGACTCTTCGTGAAGCCGGGAGACCTTCCAGCGCTCGAGCAGGCGATGCGCCGGCTGCTCGAGGACAAGGGCCTGCGCGCCTCCATGGGGAGCGTCGCTCTCGAACGAGCGTCTGCCTTGTCCTGGGAGAAAGCCGCCGAACAGGCGCTGGAAGCCGTTCATCACGCAGCCCGCCGATAGAGGCAACCACGCGCATGCCAATCCGATGGCGGGATGAACTCTCTACTTGATCGCCAGGAATCCCTCGAAACTGACCCACTTCATCACCGACATGATGTCGGTGAATCCCGCGCGGCGAAGCAACCCGAGGTTCCCCTCGGTGGAGAACGGCTCCAGCACACCCTTGAGGCTGGAGGTCTTGTTCAGGATTTCGTCGGCGCTGAACCCGTTACGGGCCTTGAAATCGTTGTAGATCGCCACCGACATGTCCTGGAAGCGCGCATCGGGGCCGCGCACCTTCTCGAACAACAGGAACGCACCTCCCCAGTGCAGCCGCTCGTAGATCCGGTTGATCAGGTCCTGTCGGTGACGCGGCTGCACGAACTGCACGCAGTAGTACGAGACGAACAGGTCGGCCTTCTCGTAGGGATGAGTGATCGCGTCGTCGCAGACGAGCTGGATGTTAGGCACATCGGCGCAGTGCGCGCGCGCCTTCTCGATCATTGCGTCAACCGGGTCGATGCCGATCCACCTGACTCCCGGCTTATGGGAGTGATGCGTCGCCAGTCTCCGCAGCAGTTGCCCCGTCGACGTGCCGATCTCGTAGCAGACGCTGTCGTCGCGGATGAAGTAGTCGCTGATGGAGCCGATCAGCTCGTGGCCGGCGTCGTACATCGGTACCGACTGCCGGACGTGCTCGACGAACGTGTCGGCGACATTTCCGTCGAAGGACCACTTGGCCCGCTTGGTTTCGATATCGTGACCGACCTTCATGGGGTCTCCTGCCAGCGGAATCCTGCCGAACACGCTAGACTAGCGAGCGATGAGACCTGCCGCCAGCTACAGTCGACTCGCTTGAGGATGGTGCGATGAGCGCGCTCGTCACCACCTCACTCGCCTCATGGTCGGGCGTCGAAGGTCGCCCTCTCGTGATCGCGGGGCCATGCAGCGCCGAGAGCGAGGAGCAGATGCTGGAAACGGCGCGCCGTCTGCGCGATGCGCGGGTCAGCTACTTCCGCGCAGGCATCTGGAAGGCGCGCACTCGCCCCTCGAACTTCGAGGGCATTGGTGACGCCGCCCTCCCGTGGTTGGTGAAAGCCGGCCGGCAATTCGGAATGAAGACGGCCACCGAGGTTGCGACGCCGGCGCATGTCGAAGCCGCGCTCCGGCATGGCGTCGATCTGCTGTGGATCGGCGCGCGCACGACGGTGAATCCGTTTTCCGTTCAGGAGATCGCCGATGCGCTTCGCGGCGTCGCGGTGCCCGTCCTCATAAAGAATCCGACCAGTCCCGATATGGGACTGTGGATTGGGGCGCTCGAACGCATCCACCGCGCCGGCGTGCGTTCCCTTGGCGTGATCCATCGCGGATTCTCGGTGGCGGGAACCCGTCGCTTCCGCAATGCGCCCCTCTGGGAGCTTGCAATCGAAATGCGGCGGCTTCACCCCACGCTGCCAATCATTACCGATCCCAGCCACATCACCGGCCGCCGCGACATGGTGCTCGAAGTGGCGCAGCGGGCGATGGATCTCGGGCTCGATGGCCTGATGATCGAGGCGCATCCGAATCCCGATCAGGCGTGGAGCGACGCGGCGCAGCAAGTGACGCCCGAACGCCTTGGTGAGATCCTCTCGTTGCTGAAAGTGCGGCGCGAGACGTCAGCCGATGCCGACTATCTCGCCTCGCTCGAATTGCTGCGGGACCGGATCGACCACCTCGACCACGACCTGCTCGAGCTCCTGTCGAGGCGCATGCGTGTCGTGGAGGAGATCGCCGAGTACAAGCGCGCCAACAATGTGGCGACGCTGCAGGTCTCACGATGGAGCGCGTTGCTCGAGGACCGGCTGGCCCAGGCCGCGGCGCTGGGACTCGCGCAGGAGTATGCACAGGCGATCTACGAGGTGATTCACCGGGAGTCGGTCCGGCGCCAGAGTGAGGTCATGAACGAGGAGCCCGCCGGCGCGACCCTCGAGCGCCCCGACGCCTGAGCGATCAGGCGTCGAACTCGGGCAAGCGGCCTCGCCTGAGTCGCAATGCGCCTAACGCAACGAGCATCGCGATGTAGACCGCCGCCCCGACCGGGATGGCCACCCACAGCGAGCGCGCGATGGGCGTGAGCAACGCCAGCGCCATCACCAGCGCGGCCACCACGGGTTTCCATCCCAACACGAGTCGCGGGGTCGCGAACCCGAGGCGCGTCGAGTACCGAAGGGAGACGACGAGTCGCAGGCACTCGGTGGTGACCGCAACGACCGCTGCACCCGTCATGCCCCAGATCGGGATGACGAGCACGTTGAGCGCGGCGTTGGCCACCGCGGTCGCCGCGACGGTCCGCAGCAGGTAATCCTCACGACGCTCCGAGATGATCGCCGACGTCATCACCGATCGCAGGATGGACGCCGGAACCGAGATCATGAAAATGGCGAGGACTGGTCCTGCCGGTTCGAACGCGGCGTCGAAGACTGTTCGCATGATTCCCGTCGCGATCATCGCTCCACCGACCGCGATGGGAAGGACGACCATCCACACTCGCACCAGTGCGTGCACGTAGACGTCCTGACGAGCGGCGTGGTCGCCCCTCAATTCCGTGAGCGATGGCAGCAGAGAGAGGGAGTACATCCCGCCAATGTTGAGCAGGAACCCCACGAGCGCATACGCCGCGGAGTAGAGGCCGACGGTCGGGGCGTCGCGAAAGACTCTGAGGAGAAGGATCCCGGCGTTGAACGCGACAATGCCGAGCAGGAGGCTCGCCACGTACGGGGTGACGTGCGGGATTACGGGGCGGATGACGTCGGCGCGCCAACGAAGGCTGAGCGGCAGTCCGAGCCGTCTGGCGCCGAAGGCCACAATCACCGTGGCGACGAGGTCGCCCGCCAGCTGGAACAGTGGAACACGCCACAAGTCCCTGGCTTCGTGAACCGCGACGAGCACCAGCAGGAATGCGACGAGCTCCCCCGTGCCGCGAGCGATGCCTGACGAGCCGGCGCGATCGAGCCCGGTCAGCACCCATCGCGCGCTCAACGCGAGGGGGATCAACGTCAGCGTGTACAGGACGACGACGAGGTTTTCCGGCGAGGGCAGGAGCGCGAGCGCGAACGCGGCCGCGGCTCCCATGACAACAACGGCCAGCACCAACCGGAACGCGAGTACCGCCGGGACGAACTCGCGAAGGGAATCGCGGTGCGCCACCGCTTCGCGAATCCCGAGGCCGGCGTCAAATCCGGCGTCGACGATCCGCGAGAGGTAGAGCAGCACCGCCAGGGCGAACGACACCACCCCCAACCCCTCGGCGCCAAGTCGTCGGGCGAGAACGAGGGTCGCGGCGAACGCGATGACCCGTGCGACGGCCTCGCCTGCGCCGAGCGCCAGGAAGCGGCGCGTAATCGTGTCGTGTGGCCGCAAGCTGTCATCCACCGCGTCGCGCGCGGCGTAGCCTGCTTCGCCGGATGGTACGGGGTTTACCACCGTCGCGTGATGTAGCCCCAGACCTCACCAGCGGTCCAGGCCAGCAGGAGCGGCATCATGTATCTCGAGGCGGCCACGAAACGCGCGCCGTTGCCGAGTGATTTCTGCACGCGCCAGTGACGGGCGAAAAGAACGAATGGGATCGCGGGTCCGGTGAGGACGTATGCGAGGCGTCGGAGTGGCGACACGTGTTCCGCGCGCGTGGATCCGAACAGGCGCCCCCAATGGAATCGTTCCGGAAGAACGCGAAGCAGCGATCGGTAGTCCGTCCTGTTCTCGACCACTGCCTCGTTTGACAGAAAGAGGGTCTCGCCGCGCTCCATCAGCCTCCAGTGCAGCGTCGCTTCGTTGAACCGCTTTTCCCAGATCTCACGCGTCATTTCCACGCAACGTCGCTTATAGCAAACGTTCGCGTCGGAGAGCCACGTGCGAGGCCCGCTGGTGAACGGCAGGGCGTATCGACTGAAGTCACACGCCCAGAACGCCCAATTGAGCAGGTCATCGGAGGCGCAAACGATCGCTCCACCAATGGCGCCGTGCGGGAGCGTCTCGTGGAGTCGCGTCATGGTCGCCGCCCAGTCGCGCCGCGGCGGAGAACGATCCTCGAGGATCGCGATCAGCGTGCCACGCGCATGCTGCAAACCCGCCGTTCGCCGCTCATCGATGAGTTCATGCTGACCGGCCGCCGTCGTCATGGATCTCAGCGTGCTCTTCGGGCCCATCGCAATGAACCGAACGTCCGGGTACTCGGCCTGCCAGGCGCCGACATGCGAGACCGACGCGTCGAACGGAAGTAGCACTTCCATCGAAGGAGCGCCAACCTGGTTGCCGATTGCCTCGAGGAAACGGCGCAGGGAATCGCCGCCGCGGACGATGGTGACGACAACCGTCATTTGGGGTGGCGTATCACGCACCGCATTCGTCGCGGTCACGCTACACTCCGCGGTAGCTTGCCACGGGCTCGCCGTCAACCGGGCCGCTCAATCCCGCCCCGAATGCCCGAATCGCTTCCTGGATATGTAGGGGACCAATATGGGTGCCGCTGTCTGGGTGCCAGGGCGGCTTCGCAAATGGACGACTCAGGATGGGCCACGTTGCTGAGTGGCTTTGGTTTAGCGATGCGGAGTGAGTTGCCCGGACGCTTTTCTCCTCGTCCGAATTGTGGTCGGCGCACTGACCGGCGGCCGATTCCGTCCCCCAACGGCAATCCAATTCGTCCGGACAAGTTAACGCTCCTTTAGCTTCGACGGACGAAGCATTGGCGCATTTTTCGAGGATGGGTGCAAGATCGATGTCGAATTGACGGGAATCGCCCGCAGCCGGCCACTGCGCTTCTGCATGCTGACGACGTTTTACCCGCCATTCTCGTTCGGTGGGGACGCGATCGGTATTCAGCGGCTCTCACGCGCGCTTGTGCGGCGGGGTCATCACGTCACTGTCCTGCATGATATCGACGCCTTCAACGCGCTCCATCGCGGGCCGGAACCGAAGGCCATCGCTGATGATGAGGGTGTCGAGGTCATCGGGCTTCGCAGCGGTGCCGGCGTCTTTTCACCGCTCCTGACCCAGCAGTTGGGACGCCCGGCGCTGAACGGCCGTCGCATCGAAGCACTACTGCGCGATGGCAAGTACGATGTCGTCAACTATCACAACGTGTCGCTCATCGGTGGCCCGGGCCTGTTCCGGCTCGGCGGAGACGCAGTTTCGATCTACATGGCGCACGAGCATTGGCTCATCTGCCCGATGCACGTGCTATGGAAGCAAGGCCGCGAACGTTGCGAAAAGCCAGAATGCTTTCGTTGCACGTTGCACTACCGGAGACCGCCGCAGCTGTGGCGTCAGACCGGTCTCCTCGAACGCGAGATCGAGCGTATCGACGCGATCATCGCGATGAGCGAATTCAGCAGGGACATGCATCGGGAACGGGGTTTCCATCGCGAAATGGAGGTCCTCCCGTACTTCCTCCCCGATCCGGAAACGGAAGAGATGCCGGAGGCAAAAGGGGAGGCGCCCCACTGGCGACCGTTCTTCTTCTTCGCCGGACGACTGGAACGGATCAAAGGGCTCCAGGACGTGGTCCCGGTATTTGCGACCTACCCGGCGGCCGACCTCGTCATTGCGGGCGACGGGGAATACGCGGCCGAGCTGAGGGCCCTGGCGTCCGGGATGCCGAACGTCCGGTTCGTCGGGAGGCTCCCCTCGGACGAACTGTCGCGGTACTACCGCCATTCGATCGCGACTATAGTCCCCTCGGTGTGCTATGAAACGTTCGGAATCGTCTTGATAGAGGCGTTCCGACAGGGGGCGCCAGTCATCGCCAGGCGGCTCGGACCATTTCCGGAGATTGTCGAACGCTCCGGTGGTGGCGAGCTCTTTCACACCATCGAGGAACTCGTATTGGCCATGCAACGCCTGCAGGGAGACCCCGCGCACCGCGCTCGGCTGGCACGCGCCGGATATCGTGGCTACGTGGAGCGATGGAGCGAAAGCGCGGTGATACCTCAATACCTGGAGATCGTGCGCCGCGCGGCCGCGCGCCGTGGCCATCGCGCAGTCCTCGAGGCCCTGCCTGAGGCTGTAGTCGCATGAACGTCTTCATCACGGGTGGTTGCGGCTTCATTGGATCGCACCTGGCGGAGCGCATGGTCGCGCGCGGCGATTCCGTAACGGTCCTCGACGACCTGTCCACGGGGAGCATGGACAACGTGGCGCATCTCGTCGGGCGGCCCGGTTTTCAGCATCGGATCGGATCCGCTCTGGACCGCCCGCTGGTTGCGGAGCTCGTCGATCGCGCCGACGTGACCATTCACCTTGCGGCCGCTGTGGGCGTGCGGCTGATCGTGGAACGGCCGGTCCACACGATCGAGACGAATGTCGGCGCCACTGAGACGGTCCTGGCCGCCGCGGCCAGGAAGCACAAGCTGGTCGTCATTGCGTCGACGTCGGAAGTCTACGGGAAGTCGACTCGCGTCCCGTTTCGCGAGGACCATGATCTGCAGCTGGGACCGACCACACACTCGCGCTGGGCGTACGCGTGTTCAAAGGCGCTCGACGAGTGGCTCGCGCTTGCCTATGCGCACGAGAAGGGAGTCCGCGTGATCGTGCTCCGTTTCTTCAATACCGTTGGGCCGAGGCAGACGGGACGCTACGGCATGGTGCTCCCCAGCTTTGCGCGCCAGGCGCTGCGCGGAGAACCGATCACGGTTTACGGAACCGGCGACCAGTCGCGCTGCTTCGGCCATGTTCGCGATGTGGTGGATGCCACGTTGCGACTCATCGAAACACCCGCGGCCATCAACGAAGTCGTCAACGTCGGCTCGACCGAGGAAACCACGATTCGCCATCTGGCGGAGCAGGTGCGCGATGTGGCAGGAAGCACATCACCCATCGTGACCGTGCCGTACACTGAAGCCTATGCGGCCGGCTTCGAAGACATGCTGCGCCGCGTGCCTGACGTGACGAAGCTCGAACGCCTGACCGGCTTTCGTCCGCAAACCTCACTCGCCGAGATCATCAACGACGTTGTGGCCGACGTTCGCGGCAGGCTATCGGCATCGGGGCGACCGCGATCGGCTTCAACGGCGTCGTAGGACCTGGACTTCATGCGCGCGATCCTCACGTACCACTCGATCGACTCGTCAGGTTCGCCCGTTTCGCTGTCCGAAGAGACGTTCCAGTCTCACGTCCGCTTTCTTGCCTCCGGCCGCGTCCGCGTGGTGCCGCTCGGCGACTTGCCTTCGGTGCCTGAGCCGGAGGATGCTGTCGCCCTCACGTTCGACGACGGCTTTCAGAACTTCTCGACGTCGGCGGCCCCGGTGCTGTCCATGCACGATTTGCCCGCGACGATCTTTGTCGTCTCCGAGGCCGTTGGCGGAACAAACGCGTGGGGCGGTCGAGGCACGGCGGGCATCCCCACGTTGCCGCTCATGGGTTGGCAGGACTTGGGGGCAGCAAGCGCCGCCGGCTTCGAGATTGGAGCGCACAGCCGTCATCATCCCGACCTGACTCGTCTTGCTCCGGCGAAACTCGAGGACGAAACGGCGGGATGCGTGGAACGGATCGCTGCCGAGCTTGGCCAGCGGCCGCGCCGATTTGCCTATCCCTACGGTGCCGTCAACGCGATTGTGGCCCGGGTCGTGCGTGACGTGTTCGTGCAAGGTGTCACTACCGATATGCGCCCCCTGTCGGACCACGATGACCCCGCCCTCCTCCCCCGCCTGGATGCCTGGTATTTCCGTAAGCCGGGGGCGCTCGAAGGGTGGGGCACCTCTTCGTTCCGCCGCCTGGTGTGGATCAGGGCCCAGGGTCGCCGCGTGCGCGCCCTGATGGCGTCAGAGTCCTGGCTCGCCCAGCCTTGGCTGGCCGGAGGGCGCGTCGCGTGAACGATCGCCCGTTCTTCTCCGTCATCATGCCGGCGCATAACGCGGCCGGGATGCTGCCACGCTCGCTGGGCGGTCTCACCAATTCGGACATGCCGAGGGATCGCTGGGAGCTCATTGTGGTGGATGACGGGAGCAGTGACGAAACGTCCCTGATCGCGGCGCGTTATGCGGATACCGTGGTGACGCTTCCCGGGAAGCCGAATGGCCCGGCGTACGCGCGCAACCGCGGATTTGAGGTCAGTCGTGGCGACATTGTCGTTTTCATCGACGCTGATTCCGTGGCGCACGTCGACACGCTTTCCCGGCTCGCCGCCTTGTTCGAGGCCCAGCCGGACCTCGGAGCGGCCTTCGGCTCCTACGACGACCGGCCGCCGGCGCCTGGCATCATGTCCCAGTATCGGAACCTCATCCATCATCACGTCCATCAAAGCAATGCGGGCGAGGTCGAGACGTTCTGGGCAAACACCGGGGCCGTCCGGCGCGAGGTTTTTGCCGAGGCTGGCATGTACGACGAGTGGCACTACAACCGGCCACAGATCGAGGACATCGAGCTCGGGGGGAGGATCAGGCGGATGGGGAAGCGCATCGTTCTCGATCCGGCCATCCAGGTCACTCACCTGAAGCGGTGGACGCTGCGAGCCGTGATCCTGACCGACCTGCGTGACCGCGGCATTCCCTGGGCCCGGCTCCTGATGCATCGCGGGGCGATGCTGTCCACCGGCTCCCTCAATCTGCGGTGGACCGAGAAGCTCAGCACGATTCTGGTGTGGGCCGCCGCCATCCTGACGCTCGCCGCTCCAATCGTGAGGTCCTTCCAACCGTTAGGTTGGGCGTTAGGATGCATCGCGATCGTGCTGCTCATGAACATTCCGTTGTGGTCCTTCTTCGCGCGGGTGCGAGGGCCTGTATTTGCCGTGCTGGTGATGCCGGCGCATCTGATGTACTATCTGCTCAATGGCATCTCGTTCGGCGTCGGCTTGTTCCTCCAGCACCTGATCGGCCCACCGCTTCCTGATCCCACGATGTCGGCATACGCCGAAGTCGGAGTGAAGCGGTGGCCACCCGTTCCCACGAAGAACCGCCCGAGTTCATGGACCACTGGCGATCCGTGACATTTCGGCGAGGAGGCCGTTTGGCATATCGTCCTCGAAGCGATGTGATCACGCCGGGAAGCCATATCATCGTGACCCCGGAGGAGTCGCCGGTTATTCCGGCGATGCTGTTTGCCTTCGCTCCGCTGCACAAGCGCGCCTTCGGCGTGGCGGCGGGCGTCGCCGGGGCGCTGGTCATGTGGCTCCTAACGATGGCCGGGATGCTCCTGCCTGGCGCGCGGGAGTTTCCGCTGGATCTGCTCGGGCAGTATTTCCAGGGGTACTCCGTGACGTGGCCCGGGGCGCTCATCGGAGCGGGATGGGGATTCGGCGTGGCGTTTGTGGCCGGATGGTTCGCTGCCTTCTGCCGCAACCTTGCCCTCGCAATCAGCGCGTTTATGATCCGCACCAGAGCCGAACTTGACTCCACCCGTGAGTTCCTTGATCACATCTGACCCGCAGGCAGGGATATGACCGCGACGACTTCGAGCACCGTCCAGGCTTCCTTGATGCGCCTGAACGCGCGGGCCTGGGGGATATCCACGGGACTGCTGTTCGGCGGTGGACTCTTCCTCGCCACGGTGTTCCTGGTGATCCGGGGCGGCCCGACCGTAGGCCAGCACCTGTCGATGCTGCGGGTCTTCTTCCCGGGATACAGCGTGACGTGGCTCGGGGCGCTCGTCGGGTTTGTCTACGGCTTCGTGATCGGATACGGCCTGGGACGCATCATCGGATCGGTGTACAACCGCCTCGCCTTCCGTTAGGCGTTTCGGGCGTTACCAGCCGCGATAGCGAAGCAGGACGGACGGCACGGTGCGCAGCAGGATCACGACGTCCACCCAGATTCCCTGCTCCCGGATGTAGCGAAGGTCCCAGCGCACCTTCGAGCGCACGTCGTCGATGCACGCGTCGTAGTTCTGGTTGATCTGCGCCAGGCCCGTAATGCCCGGCTTCACGTGGTGCCGGCACTGATACTCGGGAATATCCTCGCGCAGCCGTGAGACAATGCTGGGTCGCTCCGGACGCGGACCAACGACGTTCATGTCGCCCAGGAGCACATTCCAGAACTGCGGGAACTCGTCCAGCCGCAGGATGCGCATGTATTTGCCGAGGCGCGTGACCCGGGGATCGTTCTCCTGGGCCCATACGGCGCCGGACCCGCGCTCCGCATCAACGCGCATCGTCCGGTACTTGTAGATCGTGAAGACCTGGCCGCCCAGGTCTTCCAGCCGCCGATCGTGAAGCGCCAGGGTGCTGCGCCACCGCCTGTCGATTCCGACGCGCGTCTGCGCGTAGAGAATGGGCCCCCGGGACGTGAGCTTCACTACGATCGCCAGCAGGATCAGTATCGGCGACGTGATGAGAAGCGCCAACGCCGCGATGGTAAAGTTGAAAAACCGACTCAGCTTCTCGTCGCGGTCACGAGGAATGACTTCGGGAACGTCGATCGCCCGCGGCGTCGGGCGGGCGGGAGTCGACGTCCCTTCCACGCGGCGCGGCCGCTGCGAATACGACAGCTTCGAGGGCCTTTCGTTAGGCCCGGGCAGCTCGGTAGGAACCCAGGTAGACACGATCGCGGCCTACCGCCTGAAGGTGAGAAAGAAGAGCAGCCCCGTCACCGCGCTCACGGCGGTCCAGGCCTTCCCCCAGCTGAACCCCGACGCCCGGTCCGGCAAGTACAGCTCATCGCCGTCCCGGAGCGCCATGTCGCCCACCGTCTTTCCCATACGGATGGCTTCGGACGTCGCCTTGGCGTCCATGATGACGCGGCCAGCGCGACGCACGACGGCCTTCTCAGGCGCGACCTGAGTGGGAGAACCCCACCCACCGGCAGCGGCAATGACATCCGTGATCGACTGATCGACGGGCACCGTGAAGAAGTTTCCTTGCGGGAAACCGAGGAGCGAAATGCGAACGAGTGGTGTCGCGGTCAGCGACACACTCTTGATGTACTTGAGCAGTTCCTTCGTCAGGTACGGCTCCAGCTCGGAGTCGAGCACCCCTTGGAGCGACAGGTCGGGGATGTTCGGCAACGGCAGTATCCGGTCGCCGCGCACGGTGAATGTGTCCGACAGCGCCGAGTCACCATCGACGAGCAGCAGGATCCGGTCGCCTGGTACGAAGTCACCGTTCGTCAGCCGCATCTGAATCGTCGCCGCATCGGCTCGCATCTGGGCGCGGATCTTCTCGTCACGCTGGCCCAGGGAAGCTGTTTCAGCCGCCTTCACCGCTTTCTCGAGCTCCGCCCGTGTCGCCTGCCGGCGCATCTCGCCGATCGACGACTGAGCCAGGATCACCCCGGTCGGCAGCAACGCCAGAACGCCGAGGAGCCAGAAGCCCCGGGCAATAGCGAAGGAGTTGGAGGGTCGGGAAGTCATCATCAGACAGTTCCCACAGGGATCGTGAACATGGCGATCCGCCAACCAGTTGTTAAGTGCATCAAATGATCACGTGGTGTGCATAACGCGGAGGACCCCCGAAGGCGGGAGTCCGGTCACAGTTAGGCAAGTGTTGTGCTACGCCAACAGCGCCCAAATCGACCCCGAAGCAGGGTAACGACCCCAGGTCTCCGAGCGACGGTGATGGACGACCGACCCTCGAAACTCGTCGCAAAGCCTTGAGTGTCAGGAGTCTTCGCCGTCCCAACAGGGGCCTTGCGCTCCTGCGAGCGAGGGCGATTTTCGGGGCGGCTGACGGCCTGAAGCGTTCGTGGCTGCCACCCTGTGTAGCGGCGTCGCAACAGAAGGGGGTCAGACTTGGTTACAAAAAGATCGTTTTGCTCGGGACGAATCTTGCGGAGCCCTGAGGCAGGGAGCGCCGTCCTATGTTTTGAAGTGGAGGAGGACCAGGTTCGACATGAATAACAGGGAGCGAGACACCACGACCGGATTTGCCGCCCCAGAGGGGAGGGAATCGGCGCCGCACCTCGTGCTTTTGGCGAGCGATCAGGAGTGGTCAACGAGATCACTTGAGAGCGTACTCGGGCCGCATGGTTTTGCTTCGGTTCGTGCGTACACCGGACGGCAGGCACTGGAGCTCATCCGTCGCACACATCCTGATGTCGTCATCATCGATGCTGGAATGCCGGACATTCCCGGCGTCGACTTGTGCCTCCAACTGAGGGACGATCCGGAATTCCCGTCCAGCACGCCGGTCGTAATGACCACGGCCGGGCCAGCCTCGCGTTCGCAGCGGCTCGATGCCTATCGCGCGGGAGTGTGGGAGTATCTCAGCCTTCCCGTCGATGCCGAAGCGCTCATTCTCAAGCTCACGGCCTTCCTTCGCGCCAAGCGGGAAATCGACCGGTCAAGGGAAGAGAGCCTCCTGGACGATTCGACTGGGCTGTACAACGTCCGCGGCCTCGCGCGCCGCGCTCGCGAGATGGGCGCCGAGGCATCTCGTCGCCACGCGCCGCTGGCCTGCGTAGCCGTTTCGGCGAGCGTGGCGGGCGAATCCGGGTTTGAGGACCTCGATCCCCGCGTCGCCGAGGAACTGGGCGACCTGTGCCGGCGCACCGCGCGCTCGTCGGATGCCGTCGGGAGGCTGAGTCGCTCCGATTTCGCGATTCTCGCGCCCGCAACGGATGACGCGGGCGCCGTCAGACTCGCCGAACGGCTTCGCGAGGGGGCCGCGCTGGCCACGTTCAGCGGCTCGGAAACTATCGGCAATTACGAGATTCGCGCCGGTTATTGCGCGTACCAGGACTTCTCCAAGTCACCGGTCGATGCGGTGGAGCTGCTGCTGCGCGCCGCGACCGCCTTGCGTCACGTGCGGTCCACTGAGGGCACGGCGATCAGCGCCTTTCACGAGGTCCCTGCACATTCGGTGCGGTAAGGAAACAGGAAACAGGAAGCAGGAAGCAGGGAAGGAAAGAGCCCGGGCATTCGCCCGGGCTCTCGAAGTTTCAACCGTTTAGTTCCTTCCCTGCTTCCTGCTTCCTGTTTCCTGTTTCCTGTCTCCTATCGACGAGTCGATCCGTTCCCGTTGCCGCTCCCGATAAGCGTAGACTCGCCGGTGGTCGCGGTTTCGAGCGCTCCGTATCCTTCGAGGTAGTAGTAGTACTTGAACTGCGGGCTTTCGCCGATGTCGTTGAGCACCGTGCCCAGGACGCGCACGGGCATGCGGTCCAGCACCTCCAGCTTGGCCTGGGCGAGTTTGCGATCCGTCTCGCCGGTGCGAAGGACGATGAGCATGGCGCCGGTCGCGACGCCTAACGCAAACGGGTCAATGCCGGCGCCCAGCGGCGCGGAGTCGCAGATGATGGCGTCGAACTGCTGGCGAAGTTCGCGCAGCACGTTCACCATGCCTTCGCCGGCCAGCAGCTCGGGACCGTTCCGACGGCGGCGACCGCATGGCACCAGGAACAAGCCCGGATGCGACGTGGGTCGAAGCACTTCACCGAGCACCGCTTCGCCGGCCAGGTAGTCGGTCAGGCCGGGCTCCTGGCTGGAGGCGAACACCGAGTGCAGCGCACCGCGGCGGATGTCGCCGTCGATGACCACAGTCCGATAGCCGCCATCGGCGAGCGCCATTGCCAGGTTTGCCGAGACAAACGACTTGCCGTCACCGGGACCCGGGCTGGAGACCGTGAGCACGACGGGTCCAATGCCATCGAACGCCGAGCGGACGGTGAGCGACAATGAGCGGAACGACTCCACCAGTTGCGATGCTTCCTGGAGGCGTGCCGACGCATTTCGCGGATTCCGGATCGTCGGAATGCCGCTCATGATGTCGAGTCCCAGGTCGCGCGTTGCCTGTTCGGGATAACGGAATCGACGATCCATCTGGTCGAGCAGGATGGCCGCTCCAAGGCCCAGGCCGAGACTCGCCAGGACGGCGACGAGGAAGATGCTCGATGCTGTGTCACTGGACGCGCGGCTGGGCACGGCCGCGGTATCGAACACGGCGACGTCAGGTACCGCGCTCGCTTCCGCCAGACGAGCCGACGAATAACGCTGCTGGAGGTCCTGGTAGATCTTGTCGGCGATCAACACTTCACGTTCCTGGCGCGCCTCCTCGATCGTGCGCTCCGGGATCCTTCTCAGTTCGTCCGCCTGACCTTCGATGTTCCGCCGCAGGTCGTTCTCGGCGATCTCGAGCTGCTGGAGCGTCTGCCTGGCGAGGATCGGGATGGTTTGCGTCTCGAGGACCCGAACCTCTTCCTTTTTTGCGATGACGCGCGGGTTGGCGTCGGTGAGCACTTGTTGGAGGCTGCGAAGTTCCGTCTGCCGGAGGTCAAGGTTCAGGATCTCGGTCGAGAGCGGATCGTTCGGGCTTCGCGGAGGAAGGGTCTTGAGAGCCGCGACGGAAAGACGTCCGTTTGCCTCGGCCGAGCCGAAGACCGCCTGTAGCGCCTGACGATCACGCAGGACGGCTTTGTGCTGGACGTTGTCCTTGAAGAACTTGTCGAACACCGGGTTCGTGGCCATCGCCGTGCCCGCCGCGACCGTCGTGTTCTCGCTGGGCAGCGTGATCGACCTGACCTTGAAGTTCTGCAGCGATCGTTCGGCGGCCGAGAGGCGCGCCGCCGACGTCTGCATCTGCTCTGAGACTGTGCCCGCGATTGCGGTGAGGTTTTCCCGACTGATGCGCTGGGCCATCTGCACGAACTCGTCGAGCAGGGTGTTCATCTTCGCCGCCAGCAACGTCGGCCGATCGCCGCTCATCGACAGGCGCATCAGGTTCGAATTCACGGTGACGGGAAAGACGATGAGCTCCGTCCCCAGCTGAACCGATGCGTCACGTGGCGTGATGACATTGAACCCGACCGAGGACCCGGGGGCGAAGCGCCCCGGCTCCGGCCTCCAGAGGAAGCCCACCGGACGCCCGATTGAATCGCCCACTGATCCCGACTCGATGACCGCTTCCTGATCGCCCGTGCGTTGGCCGGGTCGAACGAGGTCGTAGCGCGACCCGGTCGCGTCGATCCGCAATTCATACCTCCCGGGCCGCAGCAGTCCTGAAGGCTTCAGGTCACGAACCAGCGAACTGTCCGCTGCGCGTACCGACGATACGTACAATCCCAACTTCTCCACGACCTGGTCGAGAACGATGAAGCTTCGAGTGAGGTCGACCCACGCACTCGGGTCCGAGATAAGCCCGGGCGCCGAGATCGGTCCCTGTCCTGACAGGGTTTTCCGGATGATGATCGAGCCATTGACCGTGTACTTCGGCGCAACGAGCCGCGTTAGGGCAAAGCCGGCGCTACTGCCAACAGCGACAACGGCGAGGATGAGCCACTTGTAGCGGCGAATGGCCGATGAAAAGCGCCCCAGCTGTTCGCTCAGGTTGCTGGACGGCGGGGCGACGGGGGCGTGTGAACCCCACGCTGCGCCACCCGACTGATAGTTCGCCGGGACGCCGTTGTTTGGATCAGCTGGGACGATATTCGCGGGCATTCGTCGTGAAGGATCGAAGGAAGCGACGGAACTAGACGATTATACGGACCGGAACGGCGCGTCTGCTGTGACCTCGCGGCACGGGGGGTGGCTACCCCGAAAAGCGCCTATAGCGCCATACCTCGCTGCCACTTCCGTGCCGAGTGACCGTAGCCACGAACGTGGGGTTATCGTAGTAGGGGTGCAACAACTGTGTGGTGTGGCAGCCACGTCCGTGGCGCTGAATCGCCTCGCTGTAGCTTTACGACGGCAGCATCCCGATCGTCACAGGAGGACGCGTACGACAGGCCGGGGGCCAATCGATGCGCCGAGGAGACAGAGGGGATGACGCTTCGCCGCAACCCTGCGGCGAGGATTGAACAATACTCACGGAGTAAGTGCTCGATGGCCAGCGCAGCCGGAACGCGGGATGAGGCCGAGGGAGCTGCAGAGGCTGCAGCTCGAGATCCCCTGTCCATCTCGCCCGACGTCAAGGCCAGCCTCAACCTCCTGATAGTTGATGACGACCGAACGCTGCGCGAGGGATGCGCGAGCGTGTTGCAATTGGATGGCTACAATGTGACGACGCTTGGACGCGGGGACGAGGCCATCGACCTCGTCAAGCGTCGCCGTTTCGACGTCATCCTCGTCGACCTCTACATGACCCCCGTTTCGGGGATGGAGATCCTCAAGGCGACCCTCGGTTCCCACAAGGACACCATCGTCATCGTGATGACCGGGAATCCGAGCGTGAACACCAGCATCGAAGCACTTCGCGCCGGCGCCTGGGATTACCTCCCGAAGCCGTTCTCGGCCACTCACCTGCAAGTGCTCGTAGGGCGCGCCTCGCACGCCGTCATGGTCGCCCGCGAAACGCGCGACCTGAAGTCTCAGCTGCTGAAGCAGACGGGCAACTCGGACAAGATCACACTGCTGGGAATCGCGCCGGCGTTCCGCGCCGCCGTGGACCTGGCGCGCAAGGTCGCGAGCACCGACGCGTCGGTAATGATCACGGGGGAGAGCGGAACCGGGAAAGAGGTCATCGCCCAGTTCATTCATGCCCACAGCCGCCGCGCCTCACGCCAGGTGGTTCCCATCAATTGCGCCGCGCTTCCCGAGGGGCTCCTCGAGTCCGAGCTGTTCGGGCACCGCAAGGGAGCGTTTACCGGAGCAGACCGCGACAAGCCGGGCCTTCTCGAGATCGCCAATGGCGGAACGCTGTTCCTCGATGAGCTGACCGAGATGTCGCTGCCGTTGCAGGCCAAGCTGCTGCGCGTGATCCAGGATGGCGTCGTGCGCCGTGTCGGGAGTGAAAAGGAAGACGCGGTGGTCGACGTGCGGTTCATCTCGGCGACGAACCGGGTGCCGCAGGAGTGCGTCGCCAAGGGGACGCTGCGCGAGGACCTGCTCTACCGGCTCCGGGTGGTGCCCATCAACCTGCCGCCGCTGCGCAAGCGTCTCGAGGACATTCCGCTTCTCGCCACTCACTTCTTCTCCGTTTTCTGGGAACGGCATCGCGGGCCTAACGAGGCCGCGCCCAAGCTTTCGGAGGACGCGATCGAGTTTCTGCGCACCCGGCCCTGGCGCGGCAACGTGCGCGAGCTCCAGAACGTGATCGAGCAACTGGCGGTGCTGACGGAACCCGGCCACCTGGTCCTGGCGAACGATGTGCCGATCTACGATGACGCGTCAAGCGAAAAGCCCGTGAATGGACTACCGCCGGGGATGCTCACCGAGCCATTCCATCTGGCAAAGGAAAAGCTGATCGCCCACTTTGAAAAGGAATATCTCGCGCAGCTTGTCGCGCGCGCCGGGTCCAACATGTCCAAGGCCGCGCGATTGGCGAGCATCGACCGGACGACGCTGTACCGGTTGATGGAGAAACACGGTTTCCGGCGCGAAGAACTGGCGGGGGCGGTCGACGAGTGACGCTTCGCGGTCCGGAGTGGTCGGGCTGCTGGTTTTCATATACGGGAGAGCGGTGGCGATAGAGTCGGCGAAGCCGTCCACGGCCAAGGTGCGCCCGCGCGAGGGTCAACCTGCCGAAGAGATTCGATCGGCGACCTGGCGCGCGTTGACGGGAGCGGCCGCCGATGTCGCGAGTTCCTGGTCGCTGGGCCCCCACGCCACGTCGAGTCCGTTCGACATGCGGTCGGCGGTCGGCGTCCTCGCCGAAGCTGTGCGGCGGGCCGCGACTGGTGGCTCGGCTGACGTACAGGGTCTGCCGGCCTTCGTGCCGGCGCGGCGCATCCTCGAGCGCCTCCGCCGATCCTTCCTCGAGCACGCCGAAGCGCCGGATGTCCGGGGCCAGTCCGACGATGTCGTCGCGATCCTTCGCGCGCTCGAACGCGTGCAGGACGCGTTGGATCTCGATGCCGCGCACCGATTCGCGTCGCGGCTCACCGGCCAGGATGCGCAGCAGCTCGTCGTGGAAATGGCGCACGACATGCGATCGCCGCTCGGCTCAATCCTGATTCTTGCCGAGCGCCTTCGTGCCGGCGCGGGCGGCGAACTCTCCGCCCCGCAGCAGCGACAACTCGGTCTCGTCTACAGCGCGGCGTTCGGCCTGAGCTCACTCGCCGGCGACGTGATCGAACTTGCGCGTGGTGGCACCACGCTCGTCGACACGGAATCGATCCCGTTTTCGGTGTCGGACGTGCTGCAGTCCATCATGGACATCCTGCGCCCGATGGCGGAGGAAAAGCGCCTCGACATGAAGGCCACAGGGCCCTCGGGCGACGTGCGTATCGGTCATCCCTCGGCGCTCAATCGCGTCCTGCTCAACCTCGCCACCAACGCGATCAAGTTCACCAACACCGGGTCGGTCGTCGTGAGTACGCGCGAACTCGATCGCACTCGCATCGAGTTCTCGGTTCAGGATACCGGCCGGGGAATCCCGGACCACGTCGTGGGCAGCCTGTTCGAGGCGTTCCGCCAGCGCCAGACTCCCGGTGACTATGCCTTCTCCAGCGCCGGCCTGGGGCTGTCCATCTGCCAGAAACTCGTGCACGCGATGGGTGGTGAACTTCAGATAGCGACCGAGCTGGAGAAGGGAACGCGGTTTTTCTTCACGATCGAGTTGGAGCAGCCGGAGAAGTTTGGTTGAGGCAGCGCAGAGCGCAGAGCGCAAAGCGCAAAGCGATGTTTCGCGACCCCTAGGCGCTTTGCGCTTTGCGCTACGACGCTGGACTACGGGAGCGATCGTTACCAGCTTTCGCTCGTCTCCGAGAGGGTCCGCCCATGCCAAGCCGCCGCTCATTCGTCTCGTCCGTCGCCCGCGCTACGGTAGCGCTCCCCGTCATGAACGGCGGGGCTTTCCAGTCGCTCTTCCGTGCCGAGCATGTCGCGGCAGGCCGGGCCGCGATGACGGTTGCGTCTGACGAGGACTACTGGGCGGAGATTTCTCGCGCGTTCGACACCGACCCGACTCTGATCAACCTGAACAACGGGGGTTGCAGCCCGGCGCCGGTCCACGTGATGGAAGCGATGATCCGCGACCTGCGATTCTCGAACGAGATCCCGGTCGACCACATGTGGAACGTGCTGGAGCCGCGCATCGAAAGCTGCAGGCGAGACTTGGCGCAGATGTTCGGTTGCGACATTGAGGAGATGGCGATCACCCGCAACGCCTCCGAGGCGCAGGAGATCATGATCCTGGGATTGGATCTGCGGCGTGGCGACGAGGTCATCGTCACGAACCAGAACTATGGTCGCATGCTCACGACGTGGGACCAGCGCGTGCGTCGCGATGGCATCGTCGTCAAGACGATCTCGCTCGGTGGACCGCCGGGATCTGACGAGGACATCGTCAACCGCTTCCGCCAGGCGATCACGCCGCAGACGCGCGTCATCGAAATCACGCACATCACCAACCTCACCGGGCACATTTTCCCGGTGCGGCAGATTTCGAAGCTGGCTCGCGAACGCGGGATCGCGCTCTTTGTCGACGGCGCTCATGCCTTCGCGCACTTCCCGTTCGTCCGCGATGACCTGGAC